>CAZECH010000014.1:0-17975 GCA_964510675.1 uncultured Ignavibacteriaceae bacterium | reverse complement strand
GTAATGCACCCATTTCTGTTGCAAGGTTTGGCTGATATCCAACTGCAGAAGGCATACGGCCTAAAAGTGCAGATACCTCAGAACCTGCTTGTGTAAAACGAAAAATATTATCAATAAAAAGAAGGACATCTCTTCCTTCTTCATCGCGGAAATATTCTGCAACAGTTAAACCGGTTAATCCGATTCTCAATCTTGCACCCGGCGGTTCATTCATCTGTCCGAATACAAGTGCAGTTTTTTCAAGCACTCCGGATTCCTTCATTTCTAGCCAGAGATCATTTCCTTCACGTGTTCTTTCACCAACACCAGCAAAAACCGAATAACCCCCATGTTCCTGTGCAATATTATGAATTAATTCCTGGATAATAACTGTTTTACCAACTCCGGCACCACCAAATAAACCTGTCTTTCCACCTCTTGTGTATGGTTCAAGCAGATCAATTACTTTAATACCTGTTTCAAACATTTCCGATTTTGTTGAAAGATTTTTAAACAGAGGTGCTGGCCTGTGAATTGGATATCTTTTCTTTGTTTTTACTTCACCTAATCCGTCAATTCCATCGCCAATTACATTTAACAATCGTCCCAAAGTTTCGGGTCCAACAGGAACTGATATAGGTCCACCAGTATCAAATGCATCCATTCCGCGAACAAGTCCATCTGTAGAATCCATTGCAACAGCACGAACCCGGTCTTCACCTAAATGCTGCTGAACTTCTGCAATAAGATCGTTTGTTTCCCCTTCAGTAGTGGTACGTGGAATTCTGACTGCATTATATATTTTCGGAAGGTGTTCATATTCAAATTCGATATCAACAACGGGACCTATTACTTGTATTATTTTACCTTTTTGTTCTTGCTGAATTTGAGGCATTTTCTATCCTTAGTTTTTAAAAATGAGTTTATAAATTTAGTTATAGAGGTTAGATTAAACAAATTATTCTAAAGAGAACACCTCTATTGTAAATAGTAATTTCTTTCTTATTTTTTTGATCGTCATTTATATAATTTTTTTATAACCCCAATCTATAAAAAAAACCTCAAATTTGGAGCTTCAATGAAGAAAGACATACTACTTGGAGTTTTATTGTTTTGTTTGTTTCTCCCGCTTCAGAACGCACAAACTTCTATTCCGAAAGTGCATTACCATAAATGGTGGGAAGACAGGCATCCAAATGGACAATTTGTGAGTGAAACCGCAAAAAAGTTACCTTTAATACAAGTTAAAGGAAATAAGTTTATCAGTTCAAATGGTGATACAATTTTATTCAGAGGAGTTGCTATTTCTGATCCGGACAAAATTGAAAACCAGGGATACTGGAATAAAAAACATTTTGAAAAAGTTAAAGAAATGGGAGCTATAATTGTTCGAATACCGGTTCATCCTGCTGCTTGGCGTGAAAGAACACCAGCTGAATATCTTAAGCTTCTCGATCAGGCAGTTGAATGGTGTACTGAACTGGATATATATGTTATTATTGACTGGCACTCAATCGGCAATTTGAAATCCGGGCTCTTCCAGGATCCGATGTACAATACATCAATTACAGAAACAAACGAATTCTGGCGAACAATTGCAAAACATTTTGCAGGACATAATACAATTGCTTTCTATGAACTTTTCAATGAACCCACCTTATACTTTGGTCAGCTAGGAAGAATGTCCTGGGAAGAATGGAAAGAAATTAATGAAGATTTAATAATTCTTATTAGAGCATTTGATAAAGAGACTATTCCATTAGTCGCAGGTTTGGATTGGGCTTATGATCTGACCCCTTTACTTATTAGTCCTATTGAAGCAGAAGGTATCGGATATGTTACACATCCTTATTCTCACAAGCGAAGTAAGCCCTGGGAACCAAAGTGGGAAGAGAATTTTGGTTTTGCAGCAAACACCTGGCCTGTTGTTGCAACTGAATTTGGATTTATCGAAGGAGATTTTGGGTTAGCAGCAAATGAAGATTATGGAAACAGGATAATTTCTTATCTTGAAGGAAAAGGAATAAGCTGGATGTGCTGGGTTTTTGATCCTGAATGGTATCCGCAATTATTTAAATCGTGGGATACTTATGAGCTTACAGAAAGCGGAGAGTTTTTTAAGAAAGCTCTGCAAGGAAAGGTTTTATTAGATACCAGAGGCATTTTTCAAGAAGAATAAAAATTTTTATTGAGATGACATCCTTAGAAAAGATGTTATCTCTAAACTTATTTAAGAAGCATGAGCTTTTTCGAAGCCATAAAATCTCCTGCCTGCAGTCTGTAAATATAAACTCCGCTTGAAAGTCCTTCCGCATTAAAATCGATTGCTATTATTCCTGCCGGAGCTTCTCCTTTAAATAAAGTTTTTACCTTGCTGCCGAGCATATCAAATATGGATAGTTCAATAACATCCTGAGCAAATGGAATTTCAAATCTAATAGTAGTTACAGGATTAAAGGGATTAGGATAATTCTGGTACAGCTGGTATGAAAATTCTTTTATAGTGTTCTCATCATTATTAATTCCGACTATAGGAACGATAAAAGTTCCTGTCCCCCCAGCTTCATTGTATCGTTTCTTAAATTCCTGCATATACTGGTTGGCTACATACACATCTTTTATGATGATAGTGTTTTCATCATTGTCATTCTCAGCAGCAGAAGACCAGTTATGTGAACCAGTTATTATTGTCGGATTGCTTTCGGAATATGCAGGATCTATAATAGCGTATTTATGATGAAGAGTAGGTGACGGGTTTACCAGCATTTCACCGAATCCCTGTAAAAATAAAAAATCACTTCCCTGGGAATTAACCTGATCAACAATTCCTCTTAAGTCATCCATTCCAGCATTTGCTCTTACAAAAATTGCATTAGCAATGTCATCTCTCGTAATAACATACTGAGCAAGATAAATATTATAATCAGCAGAATTTATTTGTGAAATTATTTTGCCTGTCGTTCCATCCGAAGGGGAAAAATAAAGTAGTACTTCCCTTCCACCATTATTAAAATTGTGCGGAGTATTATCTACTTTCTGGTTACCAAATCTTGCATTTGAAGAATTGAGTGTATCGGTAGTACTTCCCCACATTTCCTCAAACTCAATGGTATATGCAGATGCTATACCGGGATCATTTATTTCAACAATATTATTTTTCCAGCCAACTTCAGTAGAAGTAACATTCCAGGAACCGGTCCAGACCCAATCATTTGTTTCAACTGTATCTCTTGCATCAAATACAAAAAACTTATTATGCATAATTCCATGGAATGTATCAGTTTCATCTGGCCGCCGGCTGATTTGAATACCGGCATTTGCTAAGGTCTGCATACTATTCTGAAGAGAGCCTCCATCTCTGTGATCATAAACAACTCTGATTTTTACACCTCTGTTTTTTGCAAGCACTAATGCATCAGCAACTTCAGGCATATTAAAAAAACTATAAAGGGCCAGATCAATTGAATAATTTGCCTGATTTATCCTTTCTATCAGTTTAGTATTAAAATCTGTATTACCGTTTGCTGAATTTCCGGGAATTGCAACGGAAGTATCAACAGGAAAATTGAAATACACATTGATTATTCCTGAAGTAGGATTTGTTGAAGCTGTTCTTACAGAGTAAAGACTACTTGAACTCGTTCCTGCATCATTTGTTGAATATGCTTTAAAGTAATAAAGAGTGAAAGGCTCTAATCCTGAGATTGGGACCGCATGATCAGTTGTATCATCATCAATAACAACAGAATCAAGTTCCAGAGAAGTGGTTAGACCGTATTTTACCTGGCTGTTACCATTCCTTGCCGTATTAAAATATACCGTAAAAGTGGTAGTATCAATATCTGCAGCATAGACAGGATTAAAGATTAAGGGAGCACCGTCATAAACTATGTCCTGAATAAATCTTGGCTGCAATTGATATCCATCATCAAATGGCGGAGTGTTAGGCGGATTATTATATTGTCCGAGAATTCCAATAATATCAACCTGACCTGAAGGAATTGCAGTACCAATAATCGAAGAGACATTGTTATCAATTCTTAATCCCGCTGTTAAAGTTCCGGTTACATCAGTAATATTATAATTTGTTCCGCTTGCAAAATTACCTGCAGAATTAATTGTAACATTATTAATCCTGATTAGTAGACCTTCATATTCTTCAAAACCATTCCATTGCTGGTTTGTTATATCACTTATAGTCAGAATAATTGGTTCAGGAACCTGTGAATTTGAATGAACTATAACTGTTGATCCGGAACTGCTGAAATCGAATTCTGTTAATCCGTTAAAATGCGCTAAAGTGGACGTAACCGAAACTGAATCTCCGAGGGAAACTTGGCCGGTAAATGAATTTCCAAAAACCGAAATGCCGGCAGTTCCATCCTGTACAGAACTGGGGCTGCCAAACTGATCTGAACACGTGACAATACCTGAAACACTAAATACCTGATCAATATTAACGGGAATTCCATTTGCATCATTAATTCTTAAATCAGAAATAGAAACAACCTGTGAATAAACCAAAGAACTCAGAAATAATACAAGAATTAAAATTTTATTCATCTGTCTTTTTCCAAACTGTATTAAATAATATTATTCACAGGTACTTACAAAGATTCTGGAACACTAACTAAATATCCGTAGAAAGTATAAAACGTAAAATCCTGTTATTACCTGTATCAAGCACATAAAGAGTCCTATCAAAAAAAGCCACTGCGTGCGGCTGACTGAATAGTTGTGAACCACCGAACGACTGAAGTTCATCTCCAAAAGAATTGAATTTGTAGATACTGTCTTTTGCCGCATCAGCAATAAAGATATTACTTGTATTATCAAGGCAGCTTCCCTCAGGGTTTTCAAATTTATTTGGGACAACAAAATCAGCTCCGCTGCCTGAAGAAAACTGACTTATATATCTCTCATCAATTGGTGTAATTTGATAATGAAACCATTGAGCTTTGAAACTATTATTCCCGGTTAAAGTTGCAATAAAATCTATACCTGTACTAAATGAAGTTAGTGAACTTATCTGATTTGCAGATACTAATCCGCTACTTATAGGGTCAACATTTGCCACTCTACCAATTAATGTATCTCCTTCACCAAGATTATAAAATGATTTGGGATGGAAAATTAAAATCGAGTTGTCAGGATCAAAAATGCTTGTGTTACTTGGGCCTTTTCTTGCTACATAAAATGAATTATCATAGAAAGTTGCAACTGCCGTATATTCTCTCTGCGGAAAGTTTAGATCTGATTCGCGTGGCAGTAATTTAGAAATCGGGGCTTCTTCAATTCTATGATTTACCGATACCATGTCAATACTATAAACTGCATTATAAGTTCTTGTAACACCTTGTACAGTAGTATCAAACTGTGCGCAAACAATTAAATCCAATTCATAATTCTGGGCAATTGCAACAGGTTTCTTAATATTCTTCGTTCCCAAAATCTGTCCATCAAGATTCATCATTACAATTCTATCATTGTCGGTATCAGCAATGTAAATAAATGGTTCTCTGCCAATGTATATATCCTTGGGATTATTAAATCCTTCCCAAGCTGGATTTAACTGGATATAAACTGTATCGCCGCCAAGATTAGGATTACTTCCAATATCATCGAACGTACTGATATCAAATTTATCTGTGCAGCTATTGATTGAGCTGCCAAGAATTGTAAGAAGAATTAATGTAACAATAAGTTTCTTAAAACCGTTGAAACGTTTATATATTTCTTGCGTTTTTACATTAACCCACGACTTAAGTCGTGGACTACTTGATGACAAACTTAATCTTGTAACCGTTTTAACGGTTTTTAATTTTAAAATACCATCTTGAAATAATTTTATTCTTTTTTTCATAAACCAAGCACCAGAGAAAATCTGTGAGATGAACCGAGTTTTTCAAAGTTTGAGAATGCATAATCGAGTGTAAAATCTGCTATGCTGATTGGAACATTAAAACCGGCACCAAAAGAATAATTCTGTTCATCAACATTAAATTTATAACCACCTCTAAGGTAAACTATATTTCTCCAGTTGTACTCAATGCCGGTAACAACATTCTCACTATTATCGTTAGGGTGATTCAGCTGGATAGATGTTGTAATTTTTTGTTCTTCAGTTTGATAGGGTTCAAATGCAAAACCGATTCTGAAAATTGTTGGAGGAGAAAATGATTGCCAATCAGATTTTTCTCTCTTACCAACCAAAACCACATCTCCGTCAGGTGCAAGCTGGTTGCCAAAGTTAGAAACCACAACTGCAAATCTTGTTGTACCTAATCCTGTCCAATAATATGTCCCAAGATCAATCATTACTCCGCGCATTTTAAGCTTATCAAGTGTTTCTTCAATATACCTTACCGTTCCACCAAAGCTGAATTGCTCAGTCATTTTTCTTGAATAGCTGAGAGCAATTGCAATATCACTAAAACCAAAATATTCACCAGTTCCAGATGGAGCAAACTCAGTCGTGACAGGCATATCCTGCATATTTAAAGAAGTAACAGCAACACCAAGAGCATTAGATCTATCCAGATGATAAACTATTCCAATAAAATCGTGATCAATTTCCACAACCCATTCATTATGAGAAAAGAAAACCTGTGTTTCTTCAAACTGAACAAGTCCGGCAGGATTCCAGTAAAGTGCAGAGGCATCATTTGCGATAGCAACAAAAGCATCTCCTAAAGCTGTGGCTCTTCCGCCAACTCCAATTTTTAAAAATTGAGCAGTAGAAATTCCAACTCTCTGCCCGCCAAGAACGGGAAAAAGCTGAGCTTTGGTTTCACTTGTTATAAAAAGTAATATAAGAATTAGAAACACGATTGACCTGTCATTCCCTCGAAAGCGGGAATCTCCTTTATAATTAGAAATGCTATTCATATACAAGTGACTTACAAACGACTTCATTTTTTAAGTAAAGCTTTCTGATAAATCTTTCCATTCTGGGTTCGAGGATTCAATCAGCTGAATCTTACAGGCTCTATTCCATTTTTTCAATCTTTTTACTCCAAGGATAGCGCAATTTATATCATTGGTTTGTTCAAAATACACAAGTTTACTAAATCCTTCTATAATTCCCGACTTATGTTGTATACTCTTCGCATCAAATTATTGGTTACGCCGATATATAGAGTGCCATTCTTTATATTTACAATGATATAAACATAATAATCATTCATAGTTAATGAGAGATTCCCACTTCCGTGGGGATGACATTAATTAGAAAAATACTTTTAAAACCTCAAACTCACTCCTACCTTAATATTTCTTTTTGTTAAGTACCTTGCAGGATTAAAAGGATACGGATTAATCGGTGCCTGCAAATCGGGATATCTTGGATCATTCCAGCTGCTTGGAACATCATCACCGTACTCATAAGCTTTCCCAGTTACGGGATTAATTATCGCGGAGTTTTTTGAATCGAGAAGATTATTTATTTCCATAAAAAGTGAGAATTTTAATCCATAAAAATCAAAATACTTCTCAAAATTAATATCAACCCAGAACCAATCCTCCCCTATCTTACTGTTCCTGTTATTAATATCGAATTCATATTCAGGCCTTCCATCAGAATCATAGCTTCCTGTAAAAAGTGCAGGTGTATATCTTTTACCGGATTGATAAAAGAATCTTACATAAAAATTATAATCATCAAGAATCCCCTCACCAAAACCTAACAAAGGTGAACCCTTCTCAATATAGAAATTTGCTGTTAGTGAAGATGTAATCGGTCTGTCCCAGACAACAAATTCTTCTTTAACAGATTCATTTAAATCACCTCTTAGCACTAGCACACCTTCATCTGCGGAAGAACTTCTTCCTGTTGTTATTGCATAAGCAAAAGTGCCGGAACCACTAAACCATTTACCAATTCTTTTTTTATACTCAAACTCAATTCCTCTTGAACGGGCATAATCCGAATTCACATAAGTAATAAAATTTTGTGTGGCAAATCGTGCAGAAGTTATTATTGCATTTTTTGTACTTACATAATCGAAAATATCCTTATAGTAAGTAGTCACTGTAAGTACATCATCATTGGAAAATTGAGTCTTCAATCCTAATTCATATGCAACTGTTGTTTCAGGATTAAGATTAGGATTTCCAAATCTCTGGAAAGAAGATTGTGCATTTAAAGGATCGAGCTTTGCGTAAATAAACTGTGGCTTAGGCCATTTGCTGAAATGCCCATAAGAAAAGAATAATGTTTGATTATCCGAAACAGGATGCGAAATTCCCAAACGTGGACTTAAACGTGCTTTCCATCTTCTTCCTCCAACCCAGCCAAATGTATCATCATTATAATCTTGTCTTGTCTGATCAGGAATTGTAACAACATCAGGATTTTCAACTGCTTTGTCAACATATTTTCCAGGGAACCAATAATCCATCCGCAAACCAAAATTTAAAATCATTCCGCTGAAATTAATATTATCCTGTGCATAAAAAGAACCGATTGCCGGATACACCTTATAAATATCATTGTTCAAACCAAGCTCACCAACCCAGGGTTTGTAAATATCTATAACCTGCATTTCCTGGAATTGAAAATTGAAACCAGCTTTAAATTTATTCTTCTCATCAAAGAAACTCGTAATATCTCCCCGAATAGAAAATTCTTCGAGATAATGATCGCGCCAGGTAAAAGGATTTCCAACATCCCATAATCCATCACCGGGAATTACACCGACCGTATCTCTTTCAGTGTTATAATATTCAATAGGAAAATTGGTGATGTCCTTTGGTTCCAGATATTGATACCAGTCTTTGCCGTTTGCATCAGCTCTGAGGTTTGTATAAAAATGATTTAACTTCAACTCATAATAAGTTTGAGAGTTTAAAGTATGTGTTATAGTAAATGAATTATACTTACTGTTGTGTGTAAATGTATTTGCCTCATCAAGAATATTCTGATACTCATATTGATAACCAGGACTTGGTTCAACATATTCAAGATTAGACTGGAGTGATTGAGAATTCTGGTTGATGTTAACTGATTGATTATACGAATAAACAAACTTTAAGGTTGGAGAATATTTATATGATAATTTCCCAAGCCAGAACCAATTATTTTCTGCCCGTGGAGCAAATCTTGAGTTATAAAATGTTGAGGAAATTAATTGATTAGCAGTTTGTTTGTAATATCCCTGGGTAATACCATCTGTTATTCCAGCATAAACACTTCCAAAAAAAGTTAATTCTCCCGGAAGCTGAATACCAACTGACGGAAAAAGCAAGGATGTAAATGGTTCTGAGCCGCTAAAGTTTGCTTCAACAATATCAGTATTAAAAACATAGTAAGAAGAAGTACTGCCAAAATTATCTCTCTTATAAGACACATAACCGCTGTACTTATCACCGCCTTCACGTGTTTTTACATTTACAACTCCGGAAGTTGCCTGTCCAAATTCAGCATTAAAACCGCCCGTTATAACTTCAACTTCTTCAATTGAATTGGCACTTAACTGCAATCCAAATCCAGTACCTGCGAGAGGATCCTGAACAGAAACACCATCAAGAAGGAAAGCATTTTCATAAGCTCTTCCACCACGGATATGAATTGAATTATCCGATTTAACTACGCCTGCTTGCTGAACAACCACATCCCCGATACTTTCCACAAGAGCAACTTCAATTTCTTCCCTGCTTACGGTTCTTTTGCTTTGAGTTTCTTCAACATCTAGCAAGGGTTTATCTCCGATTACAACTACATCCTGCTCAAGAGTAAGAACAGATTCTTCCATTTTTAAATCGAGCTGTTTGGTTTTGTTTGCTTCGATAGCCAGGCCGGTAAACTGAACTGTCTTGTAGCCAATGAAAGAAATTTCAACAGTATAATTTCCGGAAGAAATATTATCTATCCTGAATTCACCATTAAGATCAGTAGCAGCACCGTAATAAGTTCCTTTCAGAATGATATTAACTCCGGGCAAAGTCTCGCTGGTTTTATTATCTGTAATCTTTCCGGCAATACTTCCTGTTTGAGGAAAACTTGCTGAGAATCCGATTAATATTATTAAACAAATAAGTTTATTCATGGAACAAAACCAAAATCTTCTAATAAAACCTTTTGCAATAATGATTTTACATTTGCATTACCACCATTTGATTTACTTAAAGGAAGTCCAATGAAAAACAAATTTTTTAATCCATTGAAAAATCCAATGTATCCATCTAATTCTGCATTCGGGAAATAATAAACAGGTATAACACCAAGCTGCTCAAGATAAAATGATCTTACCCTGAATAAAGAAGATGTAGTTTCCAACTCAGGATAAATAGACTGGGTACTTTCTGCTGAAACTCTTACTCCAGCCGTCATTGATGCTCTGGAATCACTGCTGTCTGCAATGATTGGAAGAAATCCCTGGATACTGGGAAGATCAACAATCTGCGGGAATTGAAGAGAGAAAAATATCTTTCCTCCATTATCCAAATATTTTTGAGTTGAAGAAATAGCGAGATCAAGTGAAGGATTATTATCCGAATACCAGAGAGAATATTTGAAAAGTTTAATTGTTTCTAGAAATGTTATACTCAAAAACGGGGGTTCGTTTGTATGAAAATCATAAATGTTGAATTCATTACTCAATCCAAGACTATCCATCATCTTAGAATAAAATTCACCTGCAATATCCATGGTAGTATAATCATCAATTATCAGAAGCTCTCCATCCGGTTTTTTAACATACCAGGCATTGCTTTCATCAGGCAACATTATAAAAGGTGATTTTGCTCCTGAAATATCAACGGCCTGCACATAAAAAATATTATTGTCATTAATCCTTAAGCCGGGTAATTTTTCTGCAGCAATATTTCCCGGATTTCCATCTATTAAAATTTCCAGTAAAGGAATGGGTGAATCCAAATCATCTATTCTTACAGTAATTATTCGCACACTTCCATTAATTGAAATGAAATTATCTGTATCATTTAATGCAATGTTAATTGATTGTATGGTTTCATTACCATCAATATCTTCTGCATCCCAGCCAAAGCTCATAACAGGAAAAGAAGTATCGGGCAGGAAGGATAAAGTGTTCCAGGAAATAACAGGAGCAGAATTTTTAATCGGAAAATTTAATTCTGCCGGAGAAGGATCAATCAAACCGATATCGTAAAAGAATTCATTGTTATCATAAATTCCGTTTTGGTTTGCATCAATAAAAGGTTCCTTACCATAATTAATATTATTCTGTATGATCTGATTATCATACTGCCCATTACCGCTATTATCAATAGCAGAAACTTTAAACAAATAATTTGTATCAACAGCCCCGATTTCCAAAGCAAAAAGACTATCATTACTGGCAGTAAAAGTCCAGGTAGTTCCGTCCCACGAGAAATAATATCCGATAATTAATCCATCAGTGTCATCTCCCCACCATGAAATTTTTAACCTGCTTGGCTGACCACTGATTGTACTATCAGGAAAAAGCGATAAACCTGTTTCAGGCGGTTGATTTGGAGTCGGGCTATTAGTTAGATCCTCATAACAGGAAATAAGAGTAAGAGAAGAAATAATCAGTATCAGAATTTTTTTCATTTACAAATCGGCATTACTAATAAGTAGCACAGAATAAATAATCTGTGCTACGTTTATCTTTTAAAAAATGGTTTATTTCACCAATATCATCTTTTTAACCTGTACAAAATTCTCTGCTCTAATACTATAAAAATATACTCCGGATGTAAGTGATGTTGCATCAAAAGTAGCTTTATAATTTCCGGCAGGCTGGAACTGATTTACCAATGTTGCTGCTTCCTGTCCAAGAATATTATAGATTTTAAGAACAACATTTCCTGCTCTTGGTATAGAATAGAAAATAGTTGTAGATGGGTTAAAAGGATTCGGATAATTCTGGCTTAAATAATATTCATCAGGATAACCTGGTTCTTGCTTAACAGATAATGGTTCCTGGTATCCTTCAAAATCTGAATTATATCTTGGAACCAGTTTATAGAAACTGAAAGAAAAATATAAGTAACCTGTTAATTTATTAATTGTTGCACTGTCAACAATTTCAATATTTCCCGGGATAAGATTTACACCATCCCAATTATTATGATAGAAATGATTTCCATCCTGCAATTCTACACGAACATTACCTGAACCATCGTTAATAAATAATTCTCCGAAGTTACTTGGTGGTCCATCAGCATTTACATCAGTAATAGTAAGATTTTCAAATGAAACTAAAACTGATTCCCACTGTTCCGCTACAACTTCATTATTAACAGCCGACCCAATAGTACCTGTTAGCAATATCTCTGCTTCAGGTACTGGATTATTTGATGAATTAACAGTTAAGTCGGTTATACTGTCTATCCGCGTAACATTAAAATCTTCTGCTATCAATCCTCTGACTGTAACGTTGTCTCCTAATTTCAAATCATATACATCCATGCTTGCAGAGCTAAATAAAGCACTTAGCCAAATAGCACTCCAGGGTCCTTCACCATCCTGCATAATAATTCTGTTTGCCACTGCACCAGTTCTGTTTACAGAACCCACAGTATCAGCAGTTACGACACCTGTAATGCTAATCCTGTAATTATGAAATGAACTAAATCCACCTCCGAAAGGAGAATACTGAACGTCACTTATTTTTATTGGCCTGTTGAGAACCAGATAAAAATAATTTGATCTTAAAGTATCGGATGGATTGATTGCAACATTTCCTAGGTTATCCGTTGATTTAATATAAAAATCCACCAGAGCTGAATCGGGGACACCGGGAATTTGGCCGGTATAAATTGAATCTAAAGTAGTCATCGCTGCAGAATCACGGGGTCCGCCATTAACACTATAAAATATTTTTGCATCTGAAACCGATACATCATCTTTTATAAGTGCTGATATTTCTACAGATTCATTTGGACCAACCTCAACAATATTGCGTCTGATATTTGAAATTAAAGGAGGAGCAACCAAAACTTCCCCAACATCTCCCGGATAAACCGGAACAATCCAGTATCCATCTGTCCTGGTTGTAACAATACCTCTTAAATAAGATAAGAACGAACCATCAAGAGGAGGTTGATAACCAGGTATTTCTCCTGCGCTTCCTGTTTTAAAATATCTTGACTGATTATAAATAAATGCAAAATGACCCTGTCCATCATTTATTTTAAAATTACCGCCACTTCCCCCTGTAGTGACTCTATCCGAAGTTATTACATTTCTGAATATTACATACATCTCCTCATACTTCTCTGCTTCAAAATTGTATCCTCCTCCGGGAGTGAATAAATCAGACAATTCAAGTTCAATAGGGACAGGACGTGGATTATTATCTTGATTATCATCAATTATATCAACAGGTAAAGGTTGAGGTGCTGTAATTAAATCTAATTGAGTAGATGTATTAAATTCTGAAACCTTTCCTGTAAACTCAACAATCTGAACAGTATCAACTAAATCAAAAAAAGTACCCTGCGCAGCTCCAACTGTATCATGTTGAATAACATTAAGACCTCCCCAAAGACCACCATTAGGATCCTGAATATAGATTGACCACCTTGCACCTGCTGAAATAATAACGCGCCGGTTTGTATCCGGATCAATAACGGGACGAACTAATACTAAACCTTGTACTCTCACTGTATCTCCAAGCAATGGTGATGGAGGATCAGCACCTTGAAGTGAATCGGGTACAAGCTGTATATCCTGGATTGTAACTAACGGATATTCTTGTGCAAATGATGTTATTCCCAACATCAAAATTAAAAAAAGAAATTTTGTTCTCATTATTGACTCCTTTATTTAATTACTAAAAATTTTCCTGTTTTAATATTTCCACTTCTTTTATTCTTAACGGTAAAGAGATATAAACCTGTTGCAATTGCCTGATCACTATCAGTAATTAAATCCCAGGCATGTTCACCTCCGGCAAATTGCTGTTTACCATCGCTTGCAAAATTTTGAAACCATTGTAAATCCGAACCATTGCTTTGCTGATCGTGTTCAATTTTTTTAACGATATCCCCGGCAAGTGTATATATAGTTATTTCGCATTCAGATGGCAGATTAAAGAAATATATTTTTCTTAATCTTTCTGTACTTCCATCCCAGATAGCATTTCCATAATATGGATTAGGATATATGCCTATATCAACATTTTCATCTTCACTTGCAGGAGTTCCCGGTAATATTCTTTTTAAACTTGCCAAAGGACCTGACTCAAGACTTTCAAGATTACTTTCAGGATCACCTTCATCAAAAGCTGTCACAGAAAATAAATACTGCCAACCATTAAGAAGATTACCAATTTCAAATTTATAATAATATTGAGTTGTGTCGTTTGGAAAAGTAACAGGTTCATCAAGTTTTACAGAAGAAAAACCAGAATTAAAACCAACATCATTACCAGTACTGTCAAACTCTCCAAGCAGAACAAGAGATGACTGAATATCCTGTGATTGTGTCAAATCAAAACCTGCCTGGGTTCTGTATAATCTGTACCCCTCAAAATCATGTTTGCCTGAGATGGGATCGATTGAATTCTCTGCACGTTTGTCCCAGTAGATAGTCGTTTTCTGATTATCAGGAATAACTTTAACTACCGGAAATAATGGAGGTGAGGGAAGAATATATCTTGTTATTTGATTATTTCCATCAAGGTCTTCACCCGGATCGAGAATTCCATTTCTATCTCTATCCTCCCCATAATATGCCCTTAACGCCCAGCTTGCATTTGTATAAAGATTAAACTTTTGTTCTTCGGTATCTAGTGATGCTATATCATTTCCAAATTTCTTTGCACAGACAATTGCAAATACAACATTGATTGAATCCCCAGGCGCTATAGAATCAAAATGACCTGCGGAAATTAATATAGATCTGTTGGAAGGAGACTTAAGATTATTAGGATTCATATTTTCAAACCTGTTGGAACCGCCAAAATATCCCTGCAGTTTTTTATATCTCTGCTGATCATCCTGGGGTGCAAAAAAGTTTGGATCATCTGTATTCCTGAACTGCCAGCTAACAAAATTTACTGACGGAAGTGTATCGTTGGGAATAATAAACAGACTATCGAGTGAAGGAGTCGAGCCTAAAAATTGTACTCCAAGGTAGCTGTCAGTAAATCCAATATCTCCGGCAGCATCAAATTCGTATGCAATCCTCATTGAATCTTTATATCCATCTCCCCCTTTATTAAAGAAAGCACTTCCGGTTGGTCTGCCAGTCACTCTTGTATTTCTGATAACAGCGTCTGTCCACAATCCCACATAAACACTATCGATATATTTATTGGTGACATTTTTAATCCAGTAGTTCATAATCACGAAAAAATTTGCAAAAGGAAAATTCCAGGCATAACATTCCTGGTGAACGACAACTCCTAATGGAGAATGATTTTCAATTGGTTCACCATTAGAAAGTGTCTGGTTTGTATCTACATAATCCATTACAAGATCCTGATGGGAAATAGCGGAAGGTTCATAAAATCGTGAATCGAGAAGTGAAGATCTTTCTATAACAACACTTTCGGGAGAATTTGTATATTCGAATCCGCCACCTCGTGCAGAGACAGATGAAGCATCAACCGCACCGGTTGTTACATAAGGTCCCGTTTTTCCGTTACCCTGGGCATCATTACTAATGAATCCGCCAATCAATAAACCGCCATCAAATAAATGTTCAATTCCACTACCGAGAGGATATTCACAACTCGGCTGATCTGGCCACTTAGTAAAACCATGCCCGTAAGTACCAAAGTTTGTAACTGTCAAACCAATATTACCAATGTTTGTTGATTTTGAATTGTCATCATCAAGTATTTTTCGGAATTTTTTTTCATCATCAGGGGTTGATGTGAAGGCGAGAAATAATAATGGAATTATAAATAACAGTAAATGTTTTCTCATCAAATAAAATTTTTTTAGTGCATTTTGCCCTGCAACCACACAGGATTTACGATGGGAAAATAAGAATAATTAACTAGTGAAAAAATAATTCTATGTTAAGTTTTAAATAAATAGTTAAATAATTCAAAAAATTACTCTTGCATGCTTGTCCGCATGATAAGAACTCCTTACCAGAGGCGAAGATTCAACAATCCTGAATCCTTTTTTCAATCCTTCTTTTTTATACATATTAAATTCTTCAGGAGAAACATACCTATCAACCGGTAAATGATTTTTTGTTGGCTGAAGATATTGTCCTATTGTTAGTATGTCACATCCTTTAGAAACAAGATCATCCATCAAGGTTAAAACTTCATCAGTCTGTTCACCAATACCTACCATAATTCCACTTTTGGTTTTTAATCCTTTTTCCTTAAACCATTTAATAAGATTGAGACTCCGCTCATATTTTGCCTGTGGCCTTACTACTTTATATAACCGAGGAACTGTTTCAAGATTATGGTTAAGAATATCAGGTGGATTTTGCATAATTATCTCATATGCCTCCTCAACTCCTCTAAAATCAGGAATGAGTATCTCTACAGTCGTATTATTCGTATCTGTTTTTATAAGTTTTACACATTCACTGAAAATAGAAGCGCCACCATCTTTTAGTTCATCCCTATTAACAGATGTTATCACAACGTGTCTGAGATTAAGTTCTTTAACAGAAT
This sequence comes from uncultured Ignavibacteriaceae bacterium, assembly GCA_964510675.1. GTDB lineage: Bacteria > Bacteroidota > Ignavibacteria > Ignavibacteriales > Ignavibacteriaceae > RBG-16-34-14. The sequence continues at coordinate 1,401 of CAZECH010000014.1, read as the reverse complement.
CTGCAACTCTTCTCGGTTCATTTAAATCCAGTTCAGTCGGCATTCCAACTTTTATATTGCAAAAGCCGCAGCTTCTTGTGCAAGTATCTCCAAGAATCATAAATGTGGCACTTCTTGCATTCCAGCATTCAGCCATATTAGGACAACGTGCCTCTTCGCAAACTGTATGAAGCTTTTGCCTTCTCATTAAATTACGAACGTCAGTATAATTCTCGCCCGTTGGTAATTTAACTTTAAGCCATTCAGGCCTTTTTCCTAAATCGATATTCTTTTTTTCTTTTTCTTCCTTAAAGATTCTTTGATAATGATTTATTACTGCCATAAAATTCTAGTTCAAATTCAAATGTAAGTTCAAGATTAATTAAATTTATAGATTAAATAGATTCCTCATCAAAATTCTCAAGAGTATCCTTTATAAACTTAAGGAATTTTCCACCAAGCATTCCATCAACAAGACGGTGATCGTGTGAGAGAGTTAAAGCCATAATATTTCTAATTGCAATTGTATCTGTTCCGTCAGCTTCAATTACAACAGGTTTTTTAATAACTGCACCAACTCCAAGAATTGCAACTTCGGGTTGATTAATTATAGGCGTTCCGAAAATTGTACCAAACACACCATAATTTGTAATTGTAAATGTTCCTCCGCTTATATCATCGGGGGTAAGTTTTTTATTTCTTGATCTCGCAGCAAGATCATTTACTGCATGTGCAAGTCCAACTAAATTCTTTTGATCAGCGGCTTTAATATTCGGAACAATTAAACCAGTTGGTTCAATAGCCACAGCTATACCAAGATTGATGAATTTTTTCCTAATAATCACATTGCCTTCTAATGCAGCATTCACAAGAGGGTATTCTTTCAAGGCTTTTACACAAGCCTGCGCAATGAAAGCCATATATGTGAGTTTCACACCTTCCTGCTTGGAATAAGCATCTCTGTTCTTCTGAATAAAACTGTGGATTCTTGTAACATCAACTTCAAGCATTGCTGAAACATGAACAGAAGTATCGCGGCTTCTAACCATATGATCCATAATTTTCTGCCTGATATTATCCATTGGAATCTTTTCAATTTCATCATTTGAGTAAACAGGTTTATATGAAGGTGAAGGAGTTTTCTCCTCGGGTTTTTTAACTTCAACCTGTTTTGGTTGTGTATTTCTTGATTCTATATAATTCAGAATATCTTTTTTTGTAACTCTTCCTTCTAAACCGGTTCCATTAAGCTTATGCAATTCATTGAAACTTACATTTTCTTTTTTGGCAATGTTAAGAACAAGCGGGGAATAAAAACCTGCCATACCTGATTTTTCTTCATCTCTTGCAGAAACATTTGCAAAATTTTCATGCATTGATGCCGGAACAGTTACCTTTTTCTCTTCTTTAACTTCTTCCTTC
>CAZECH010000013.1:0-18540 GCA_964510675.1 uncultured Ignavibacteriaceae bacterium | reverse complement strand
CCAGAGGTATATTATAAACATCATGCAGAAATTCAGAACCGCGTTCACTCATAACAACCAAACGATCTGATAACGCTGCAACCTCTTCCATTACCCGCCGTTGATCAGAATCGGGGTTTTTTAGTATTGTGTGCAAAGTTGTAACAATCGGCATTCGTAATCCACGCAAGAGAGCTAGGATATGGCTTCCTGCTTTTCCACCGAATATTCCATACTCGAATTGCAGACATACCATATCAACATTGTTTATATTTAAAAAATCCGATGCCCTCAAGTAAGAATCAATATCTTTCTCTGTGAGTTCAAATCGTACCCGGGTTGGATAAGCGTAACCAGTTACCACATCATTGACAGGCAATGCAATACATGTTGTCCCACTGTAATGTACAGCGATGGCTTCACACAAATCGGTAGTAAATGTAGCAATTCCGCACTGTCGTGGCGAATAATTTCCAATGAAAGCAATCCGTTTTAGAGTTGAATTTGTTATGCTTTGTTCCAAGAATAATATCCACTTTAATTATATGAATTGTATTTATATACCAGATAAACCCAAGTTAATTTTGTAAATGTTTAAGTTGATTTCTAAAATAAATTTACAAAAGTAGAGCAATGAATCGAATGTTAGGTATCACTTATAAAAGTGTTAGTTTATGAGTGGAGCCTGCTCCGCTTCGGTTCTTTTTAATAGTTAGGAATTTCCGGGGAAGTTCGATAATGTAAAACACTGAAAATTCCTTTTCTATATTTAAAAGCCATATCAAAATACCGCTGCTTAAATAAATGTTTTTTGATAAAAGCCAATCACAGGGTAGTATAAAGTCGTCGAAAAACAAATCGTACAAAGGGATGAAAAAAGAGTTAATTGTTTAGGACGGTAAGTATAATCTTTTATAAGATTATTAAAACTGTTAGAATAAAATTAAAATTTGAGTTAAGGAATGATTACAAAACCGACCTTCTTATAGAATAACATTTACACAAACTTATTCCTATTTTATTTTTTGATTGAGTATTCCCTTGTTATTCTTTTCATCTTTTTTTTCTCTTTTAGCCGCCTTTTTTTCCTTCATTGTTTTCAATGGTTCTTTCTTTGATCCTTTTTTAGCATCCTGCCCTTTACTCATGATTCTTTCTCCTTTTGATTAGAAGGTTTAATTAATTCTTTTCTCTCTTTATAATAACACTTCAGAAAGCTACAATAATAATTGCCGAAATAAATCCTACAAAAGGATGAAAAAGGAGTTAATCCCTTGTGATAAAAAATTTTAATCGCTTCGATAAAAGAGATTTACTACAAAGTAATTTCATTATTTGCATCATTCTCTGTTATCGCCATATAGATTTGGTTAATTTTTTCTTTTAATGCACTAGTATTTATTTGGTGCGTTTGACATGTGTACTTCAACAAACATTGGAAAAGCTGGTTTGAGTAAGTTCTCAACGGTTTTAACAAGTATTTCAGTAGAAAAAGGTTTAAAAATAACTTCGCTGTAAAAATCTCTATCCTTATTTTGATTCCAATTATATTGAGAGTTGGTTGATAATAATATAAACTGGGTATTAAATTTTTTCCCTATAAAAAATATCTCTTTAGATATTTTCTTATCAACATTTGAAGATACTATTATTAGCCCAGGTCTTTCATTTAATATTAAACTAAGTAAATCCTCTGTGTATTTTATAATAATAGGCAGATACAGACCAGACTTGAGAAGGATATTTTTTATATCAAGAGCTATAATATATTCATCTTCTAAAATGAATATTTTTTTTAAGTCCATTCTCATAAGACAGCTCCTTTTTATTTAGATTTTATCTGCTATATAAAAAATCACTTTTTTTCTTGAGAGAATATCACGTTAACATTTTATGGAGAAATGATTGAAAAGTATATCGTCCAAAAGAATGAAAAAAGGATTAATTCTTTAAATCTCGTTTTGCTATCGACAAGGGATATGAAGTCTTACCCTATGGGGGTTCAATAAAGGAAATCGTGTTATTGTAATATAACCAGTTAAATGAGTTTTCGTAGTATGAAGAATTGAAAGTCAAATTAATATTACAAAGGGATGGGAAAGTGATACATCACGGACGAAAAAATTAATCATCCAGAAGTGTAATGGTATCAGCTATCGTCTTAAAATCTTCAGAAGTATGAGCATATTTAGCAATCTGAACACGTGTATGCAAAGCAAGTTTTTCAAGAATGTTATGTACATGGCTTTTCACAGTGTAGGTGGAGAGGTGGAGATTTTGTGCAATTTCCTTGTTTGTTAAACCATCAGCAATCAATTCAATAACCTGCTTTTCACGTTTTGTCATCCGTACAGATTTGAGCAGACCGGCTTTATTTGTTCCTGTTAATGCACGTTCAACAATCTGGGAGAAAAGCGAATCAGTAAGGTGAGGCGGTAAAACTTTGTTCCCCTGAGCTACAGACCTGATTGTTCGCAGGAAATCATCAACTGTTGCATCTTTAAGTATAAATCCTGATACACCTGCCTGCACAAATTCAAGTATTTCTTCTTGTACAGGAACAATATCCATCACTATAAGCTTTGTTCCAGGAAATTTTTTCATTACAGATTTAACAACCTGTAAACTATTCTGAGTTAATAATCCCAGATCAAGCAAAGCTATGTGCGGTTTTAATGAACTTATCTTCTGAAAATTATTTTCATTTACACCAAGTGCAGCAACTACTTTTAGATCATACTGCTCTTTTATCATAGCAGTTATTCCTTCACGCAGAAGGCGATTATCTTCTATGACTATTATATTGATTTTCTTTACCGGTACAATTTTCTTTTTATGTATAAGTACACCTTAATATTAAAATGTTAGAATAAAAATAAAAAATCAGTTAAATTTATACAATTATTGGAAAACCTGAATGGAAATAATTGTTATATCTTATGGAGTATCTTATACATAAAAATGATTGGATGGAAAGTATCATCAGTACTTAGGTAATACTCCAGAATAACAGCGGCACCACTTTCAACAGCATCTTGCAGGAGAGTTAAAAGAAGTGATTAGTTTTACTAAATCTTCTTAAGAAAGTTTTTTATATTCATTAATATAAATGTAAGCTGGAATAATATTCCAATATTTCATTTTTTAGGTTGATAGTATTTCATCTATCCTTTTTAATTCTTCATCACTAAAATTTAAATTTTGTAATGCGCCAATTGCATCTTCAATCTGAGAAACTCTACTCGCACCAATGAGTGCTGATGTAACTGCTGGCTGTCTTAAAACCCATGCTAAGGACATTTGAGCAAGAGATTGACTTCTATCTTTTGCAAGTTCATTCAGCTTTTTAACTTTAACTAATTTATCTTCAGTAATTTTATCTGAGTTAAAAAATCTTATATGTTCTTTACCGGCTCTTGAATCTTGAGGAATATCTTTTAAATATTTATCAGTGAGAATTCCCTGGGCCAAAGGAGAAAATACAATGCTGCCGACCCCTTCTTCTTTAAGGACATCAAGCAAACCTTGTTCAATCCATCTGTCAAACATATTGTAATTAGGCTGATGAATCAGTAACGGAGTTCCTAGTGAACGAAGAATGTTAGCAGCTTGCCTTGTACCTTCAGGTTTATATTGTGAAATACCTGCATACAACGCTCTGCCGCTTCTAACGATATAATCAAGAGCACCCATTGTTTCTTCAAGAGGAGTTTCAGGATCAGGACGATGATGATAAAAAATATCAACATAATCCAACCCCATTCTTTTTAGACTTTGGTCAAGGCTTGCAATCAAATATTTTCTTGAGCCAAAATTACCATAAGGTCCTGGCCACATATCCCATCCGGCTTTGGAAGAAAAAACTAATTCATCTCGATAAGATTTTAAGTCTTTTTGAAAGATGCGACCAAAGTTTTCTTCTGCTGAACCATAAGGCGGACCATAGTTGTTTGCAAGATCGAAGTGAGTAATCCCGAGATCAAAAGCACGACGTACCATAGACCGGCAGTTTTCAAAAATATCGTAACCGCCAAAGTTATACCAGAAGCCAAGTGAAATCGGGGGCAGCTTTAATCCGCTTCTGCCGCAACGTTTGTACGTTATATTATCATAACGGGATGAGGAAGGGATGTATTGCATTGATTATCCTTCTGTTAGTCTTTACAAAATTAGTAAAAAATATAAAGAAAGGTTTGGATGGAGGTAATAAACTATTTGCCAAATTTACCTGATTGGTAATCAATCATAGCCTGTCTTATTTCAGCTTCTGTATTCATAACAAATGGGCCATAAGAAACTACCGGTTCATTAAGCGGCTTACCTTGACAGAAAATTATTATTGAATCCTCGAGGGCTTCTATATTAATTTTCTCACCATCGTTGTTGAATTCTAACAAGATAAGTTTATGGGCAATTTCATTATTAACTTTTATTTTTCCATCAACAACATATAAAAGAATATTCCTTTCTTTATCAATATTAATATTGAAAGCTCCACCTTTTTTAAATTCAATAAAGGAAGTGAGAATATCAGTTAATGAATTAATTGGTCCTTTTATTCCATCCCAGTTGCCCGAAACGAGATTAACTGTTACTTTCTCACCATCAAACTTCATTTTGGTAATTTCATCTTTTTGAAGCCCGATATATTTTGGTGGGCTCATTTTTAATTTTGCAGGAAGGTTAATCCAAAGCTGAAGCACCTCTTCAATTCCACCTTTTAGTTTAAACTCATTTGAAGAATTTTCCGAATGAATAATGCCGCTTCCTGCTGTCATCCATTGAATTCCTCCGGATGTAATTACACTTTTACCTCCGCTTGAATCAGTATGTACAACATCTCCTTTTAAAATAAAAGTTAGGGTTTCAAAACCTCTATGAGGGTGAGGGCCAAAAGGTAAACCGCTATTATTCCGAGGAAATTCCTGCGGGCCATGATGATTAAGCAGAAGAAAAGGATCAATATGATTTATATTGTTATTTGGAAATGCCCTGTAAGTAACTAACCCCTGCATTGGTTCATCTAATGCTTTGTGGAGATTTTTAATGCTTCTCATAAATATGTTCCCAGCTAAAATTGTTTTTAGAATGTTGACTGATGTCCCATAGAAATATATTCCGAAATCCGAATTTTAAATCCATAATTACTTCTTCGTGTATTTCCAGTTTCTTGATTTTCTTTCAGATATCCATTCGATTGCTGTTCCAATACGTTTTTTTCTTGTCTCTTCGGATTTTGCTTCAGTTATCCATTCAACATATTCTTTCTTGTGTGAATAACTGAAGTTATCAAATTCTTCCTGGACTTTTTTGTTTTTCATAAGAGCATTGGTGAAATAATCCGGAATAACTAAATCAACTTTTGGCTTCTTAAGTTTAGCAGGAATTTTAACTCCATCATCATTTAGTTTCTTTGCCTGTTTCACAAAATTAATTAATACTTTATCCGAAGGTAAATCTTTTAGATTCTTAATTCGCCCAAAGTTTCCCATTGCATTACCACCCTTATTAGATATTTCCTGCAGATAACCTTTTGGATCTTTGATAAGTTGATATTTCCAGAAACCAAATACCGCATGTTCCTTAAAACTGGCAAAGCTGCAAAAAGGTCCCTTATAATTGAATGACGGCATACCCCATTTTATTGTTTCTTCCACATCCGGATTTCCTTTATGAATTAATTCTCTAAGTTTTGTTAAGATTGGCTTTGCAAATGGCAGAGCTTTAGAGATGTAAGCATCAATACGTTTATCTTTTTTTCCCATAGATGTTCCTTTACACTTTTAAAGTCTGGTTTATTTCTAAAAGATGGTGAAAGTTCTCATAAATTTATTTTCTTGAATGAACAGCAATCCTGTTGCCTTCACTATCGATGAACAAACCCATATATCCAACATCATCAGAAATTAATTTTTTTTGCATTATTACTTTTCCACCCGCTTTTTCCACTTTTGCCAGTTCATTCTTCAAATCACCGGATTGAGAAGTAAAATAGATCAATACACCATCGCTTGAGGGTTTATAAAAATCCTTATGATAAACAAGCGAACCCGGTGATCCCGGAACATCTGCAAAAGGAAACCATGCCATATCGAGTTCTCCAAGGTTTTGCCTTTCAAGTTTAAAATCAAAAACTGTTTTATAGAATTTCATTGCTCTTTCCATGTTTGAAACCGGAATTTCAAACCAGCCAACTACATTTCTTTGAAGATCCATTTTTCTCCCTCCGAAGATTTACCGATTTTAAAATGATAGACTAAGTAATGACGACTTTTAGATTAAAACATAAAGAAAGGAAAGAAGATTTTCAATGCCGCTTATTTAAGTATCAGAATGGATTTAAAGTAAAAAAGTTGTCAGCCAAATAAAGACTGACAACTTACCACCTTCATTACGACCTATTATGACGAAAATTAAGTGTGATGCAATTCAGATTTTAATTCATTCATAATTGAATCAACATTAACACCAAGCCTTCAGCAACACCCATTCCGAGCTTTACATCTGCGCGGAAAAAAATGACATAGTTGGCGGTTAATTATTAAATCCCGTTTGGGTCCTGTAATTCCGCTCATTGCATCAATAATATTTGAGATGAGGTTTTTGCGATCTTGTTCATGGCAGATGCAGATGTAAGCTTTTTGTTTTTTTCTTTTCCGTTATCCATAATTTTTCTTAAGATTAGTTACTGTTAATTTGATTGTTAAACTCTTAATTTAGAATTGATAAATCAAACTGATATTTTCTATAATGATATAGATATAAACTATAAGTATGAATTTACAGCAATTGGAATACATCATAGCAGTTAATACTTACCGCCATTTTGCAAAAGCCGCTGAAAAATGTTTCGTAACACAGGCTACTTTAAGCATGATGATAAAAAAACTTGAAGACGAACTGGAAATAAAAATCTTTGACCGGAGTAAACAGCCTGTAACCCCAACTAAAGAAGGTGAAGAATTTATTATAAGAATTAAACAGGTACTTACGGAAACAAAACGCCTGAAAGATTTTGCTGCAGAGATTAAAGGGGAAATAACCGGTGAGCTTCATCTTGGAATAATACCAACACTTGCACCTTACCTGCTGCCTCTTTTCTTAAAAAATTTTATTAAAAATTATCCCCAGTTAAAAATTTTTATTAAAGAAATGGTAACAGATGAAATAATTGCTCATATTAAAACCGGTGAACTTGATATGGGATTAGCAGCAACTCCGTTGAATGAAACATTCATTAAAGAACATCCATTATTCTATGAGGAATTTTTTATTTATAGTGCCCGAGGAGAAAAATTTCCAAATAAAAAATATTTACTGCCACAGATGATTGATCTTAAACGTCTCTGGCTTCTGGAAGAAGGACATTGTTTGCGCAGCCAGGTTTTAAATTTATGCGAATTAAAAAAGAAAGATTCGGAATCAGGGAATCTTCATTATGAAGCAGGAAGTATTGAGACGCTTATTAATCTTGTTGATAAATACCAAGGGATTACCATAATCCCTCATCTTGCTGTGTTAAACCTTAAACCTTCACAGAAGAAAAATATAAGAGAGTTTGCCAGTCCTAAACCTGTCCGTGAAATAAGTATAATCGTTGGAAATAATTTTGCGAGAAATAAATTGCTTGAACGATTGAAAGAAGAAATAATTTCAAAAATCCCAGTCCACACAGTAATGAAAACTAAAAATGTTCTGGAGATTTAATTCGTAGCACAGATTTACCTTTTCGGCCTGCAAGTTAGTAATCTGTGCTACAAAAAATTCCTTTCAATTTACATTGAAGATAAGAAACCAAGAAATGGTACTGCTTTACCAATTCCCCAAAGTAAAAGTGAACCAAATATCCAAACACCAAATACAACAATAAAATATTTTGTTGTTGAGTCTGACCTGAACATTTTTGCCAGTCCAATACTTGTTACTGAATAAGCCCATATCGAGAATGGATCGACTTTACCAAGAAGCCAGCCGGTTACAGTTGATTTATCAATATTTGCAAGTGAAGCAACACTAATATCTCCCATCAATCTTCCAAAAGCCATTGCAAGAATAGCAGCAAGTACAATTTGGATTATAGATATATATGCTGTTAATCCACCCGCCACAAGTGCTGATGTATAACCCCCGTTCCCTCCTAAAGCAAATTTTGCCAATAGGAAATAAATTAATGCAACAAAGAAAAACACAATAAAACCAAAAATAATTATTCCAACGGTTTGAAGAATCCATCCAACAGGACCTCTTCCCATTTCCATTCTTTCTTTTGCTGCTTCCATTTGCTGATCTGCTTGTTCACGAGTCATTGTTCCTTTTTCAACTAGCTCATCAAAAGATTTTTTGATTTGTTCTTCTTGTTTCTGTCGGGCTTGGAAATAAATTTCTTCATTACTCATGACAAGAATTTGAGTTACTGAAATAATAAAAAGTAGTAACAAAAACGGCAGAAGCCAGTCAATTGTTTTAACAGGAAATTTTGCAATCTTCTCAAATGTTGATGAAGGCTCGGTAAATATACCGGTCATTTTATCAGTATGGGTAAGTTCCTCTTCGGGCTGGATTAATTCAGAGTTCTGTTCCTGGTTATCCATTTTTATGACTCCTATTAATTGAGGTGAAAGACCGGTAAAAACTTATTTATTGTTTATTCAAAAGGCAAGAAGAAATGTTAAATTGAAGAAGGAAAAATGTTAATATTGAACATTGTTTGTTGATGGTTAAGTCCAGGATATTTGGCAATTAGCAACAGATAGTTAGCAAAAATTACAAAAAAGCATTTTATTTTTAACTTTTGATTTTTTCAGCCAATGGTAGATCAGCCTCCGGCTGAGACTTTTACCCTTTGCTTAAAGTATTTACTAAATTTGATGTGACTTAATTTTTAAATAAAAAAATATTCAGGATGAAAACAAAAACCATCATTGAACCTTTTAAAATAAAATCAGTTGAGCCAATCAGATTTACATCAAAAGAAGAAAGAGAACTATTATTAAAAAAAGCCGGGTATAATCCTTTTCTTATTAAGGCTGATGATGTTTTAATTGATCTTTTAACGGACAGCGGAACTTCCGCGATGAGTTCTAAACAGTGGGCAGGAATAATGGATGGAGATGAATCTTATGCAGGTTCAAAAAGCTTTTACAGATTTGAAGAAGCTGTGAATAAACTTACTCACATGAAATATATTATTCCTACTCATCAGGGAAGAGCTTCAGAGAAGATTTTATTTTCTATTATTGGCGGGAAAGGAAAATATTTTCCTAACAACACTCACTTCGACACAACAAGGGCAAATATTGAATTCACCGGAGCTGAAGCTGTGGATCTTTTAAATGAAACCGGCAAGCATCCCGAAATAAGGGCGGATTTTAAAGGAAATATGGATGTTGAAAAGCTTGATGCATTTATAAAAGAAAAGGGTGCAGAAAATATTCCTCTCTGCATGATTACTGTTACAAACAATTCAGGTGGCGGTCAGCCCGTCTCAATGCAAAATATCAGAGAAGTAAAGGAGGTTTGTAAAAAATATAATATCCCATTGTTTATTGATGCATGCCGCTTTGCAGAGAATTCTTTCTTCATTAAGGAAAGAGAAAAAGGATACGAGAATAAATCTTTGCTTGGGATTGCGCAGGAAATGTTTTCTTATGCTGATGGTGCAACAATGAGTGCAAAGAAAGATGGACTTGCAAACATCGGTGGTTTCCTTTCAATGAATGATCCCGATCTTGCAATGAAATGCAGAAATCTTTTAATAGTAACAGAAGGTTTTCCAACTTACGGCGGACTTGCAGGACGCGACCTTGAAGCAATTGCACAAGGATTAGAAGAAGTCCTGGATGAACATTATCTTCAGTATAGAATAAGAAGTGTTGAATATCTTGGGGAAAAACTTGTTGCTGCCGGCGTTCCGATTATTGAACCACCCGGCGGACATGCTATATATATAGATGCAAAAAGATTTCTTCCAAATATTCCTTCTGAACAATTTCCGGGACAATCAATTGTTTGTGCTCTTTATATTGAAGGAGGAATCAGAGCAGTTGAGATTGGCAGTGTAATGTTTGGTAAGTATGATAAGAATGGAAAACTTATTCCTCCATCAATGGAATTAGTGAGGCTTGCAATTCCAAGAAGAGTATATACTCAAAGCCATATTGATTTTGTTTCTGAAATTGTTCTTGAAGTATTTAAGAACAGGAAATCATTAAAAGGTTATAAGATAGTTTATGAAGCTCCGATGCTAAGACATTTTACCGCAAGATTTGAATCGCTATCTTAGTAGTATATGAAGTATTTTTTAATTAGTATTTCTCTGGTTTATTTTAGCGACTCACTCTTCTCCCAAACATTTAATTTTGAAATTTTGCCGGACGAAAAAATTTATTCCTATTACCTTACTGACGCACTTTCACCTCAACTCTCTTTAACAAAACATTTTGAAACAAGCGAGTGGTTTGGAAATATAGGTTATTATTTTCCACTAACCAATTTAATGATTAATCAACATGTTGTACAGGTTTCTCTGGCTGCAACAGTTTTTAATACAATAATAAAAACTCCCGGGCATATACAGGTTTATACTATTGATTATCTTGTTGATTTTTATGTGGACACAAAAATTGCAAATAATCTTATTGGAAGATTTACCTGGGGACATCTTAGTGCACACTATTCTGATGATGGAATTGTTCAGTTAAATAATTATCCAATCAGTTATGTAAGAGATTATGTTGCTCTTCATTCAGAATATTTAATCCCTAAAGTGAAAGGAAAAATTTATCTTGGTGTCCATTACAATTTTCATAATGAGCCTGTGCTGGACAAACATATTACAATTCAAACCGGGGGAGATGCAGCTTTTAAATTAGCAAGTGATCTTTTTTTCTTTGGCGCTGCAGATATCAAAATAAAATCTGATGTTAACAATGGAACAACGCAAAGCTACCAGGCAGGTTTTATTTTTCCTTATTCAGATTCTCCACGTTTAAGATTAGCATTCACACACAGAAGAGGTTTCGAGGAAAGGGGCCAGTTGTTCAACATAAAAGATGTTAAAAATATGATGGGAATTTATTTCGATTTTTAATTATGAAAAAATTTCTGTTAGTTCTTCTTGTTGTAACATCTTTATTAAAAGCTCAAAAAGAAATAACTGTTGAGCAAGATACCAGCACTTTTTTTACAAAGGAAAATATTTCGATACTTACTTTATCAACAGTGCTGGTAGGTTCTTTAGTTGGCGCTTATGTTGTTTGGTGGAAGGATGATTTCGGGCCTTTCCGTTTTTATTCAGGCGATTGGTTTAATGATACGGGCTTAAATGGAATTGATAAAGTCGGACATTTTTATACGTCATATCTTTTCTATCATTTACAAAAAGATTTGCTTTTGTGGGGAGGTCATTCTGAAGAGTTTGCTTTCTGGACGTCAACAATTCTTACATTTGGTTTTGCATTAATTGTTGAAGTTGGGGATGCGTTTTCACCTTATGGTTTTGATTATCAGGATTTGATTTTAAATTCAGGCGGGCTTGGTTACGGAATATTGCAGGATAAAGTGGACTTCTTTAAGAACTTTGATTTTAAATGGAGTTATATACCTAAACATAATTTTAGTTTTCCCCCAAAGCTTAGTGAAGACTACGATGGACATATTTATTGGTTAAGTATAGATATTCATAATTTATTTAAATCTTCAGTTGGAAAAATATGGCCGGAATTCCTACGCCCTGCAATCGGGTTTAGTGTCGAAGACAATGGAAACCGCAGAGAATTTATTGCAGGCTTGGATTTTAATTTATTCTCTCTCTTCGGTTCAAGTGATGAGAATTGGAATCTTATTGTTAAATCGGCCGATCATTTTCATATTCCGGCTCCCGGCATTAAATTTTCACCAAACAGGAAACCTGATTTCCGTGGAATTGTTTTGAATTAGTATGCCTGTTAAAAAATTATATTCGTTTACAAACAAAAGACAGATCTGGAGAATTATTCCCACAGCTTTCGGCAAATTAATTATTGAAGAAAGAGATACAGAAAAGAGAGAAGCTTTCTTTAATTGCATTGATATTAAGTCCGGCAAAGAAATATTCAGCAGTTTTCAGCTTGAAGAAAAATTCTGGATTGGAATTGAAAAAATTTTCGGTGATATAATTTTCTTTCACAGGTACAGAAAACCAAATATGCCCGGGCATCTTGGAATAATTGCACTCGATATTTCAGATCAAAATATCTTATGGAAGACGGATGAGTTTAACTTTCTTTTTATATATAGAAATGATTTGTATTGCTACAAGGAAAAATTTGACGGCAGGCAATATTTTAAACTAAATATTAAAACCGGTGAACTGCTTGAAGATCTTAGTGATAATTCAGGTGAAATAAATCTTTTAAGAGATAAATCTTTAAATGAGGAAAATTTTGAAGGATATTATTTTCCTAAGCGATTGTCTCCGGAACTGGAAGATGATGAAAAAGTCAAAGTCTTTTTATCCTGGGTAAAAAATCAAAAACTTCTTTCCGGCAAGATTGAATATATAGATCTAGACAATTTAATATTTTTTAGTTTTACTGAAGTTCTTCCTTCCGGCGGTGCAATGAGAAATCTTTTTAACACAGTTGATATTAATACAGGAAAAGTTATTTTTGAAGAAGAACTTAACAGAGGAATAAGTAGTTATATTCCCGATTCATTTTTTGTTAAGGACGATCTGCTTTTTCTTATAAAGAATAAATCGGAATTAGTAACATGTTCTATTGAAAAATAGAACAACTAACCAGGTGCATTATGGAAATAACAGAGAAAGAAAAAGGAATTCTGTTATTAGCTGCCCGTGAATCAATAGTATCCCTTTTTAATAAAACCAGTGTACATAAAATTAATTATTCTCTTTATCCATCTCTTAAACTTCATCTTGGTGCTTTTGTAACATTAAGAATCAATAAAGATTTGCGCGGCTGCATAGGTTATATATTTACAGACAAGACACTTTATGATACTGTTTGTGATGCTGCAAAGCAGGCTGCGTTTTCTGATCCGAGATTCCTTCCGTTGACAAAAGAAGAAATGGATTTAATTAATATTGAAATATCGGTTCTTACTTTTCCGCAAAAGATAAATGATTACAGCGAGATAATTATTGGTAAGCACGGATTAATTCTTGATGAAGGCTATATACGCGCAGTTCTTCTTCCGCAGGTTGCCATTAGTAACAATTTTAACCTCGAACAATTTCTTTCGGCTTTGTGTGAGAAAGGCGGATTGAAACCGGACAAATGGAAAACTGAAAAATTAAATCTACAGGTTTTTACTGCAATTATTTTTTATGAAGGAGAAAATCATGCTTAAAGTAAGGCATCCCACCGTGTCAGGCATGTTCTACCCGGCATCAAAGGAAAAATTAGAAACAGAAGTAAGAACTCTTCTTTCAACCTATCAATTCAATAAAAATTTTAAAAACATTTTCGGTTTAATTTCACCTCATGCTGGTTATGTTTATTCCGGCAAAACAGCTTCTTACGGTTTTAATCTTTTAAAAGGAAAAGAAATTGAAACCGTAATTATTATTTCGCCAAGCCACAGGGAATATTTTCCCGGCATATCTGTTTATGATGGAGATGCTTATGAAACTCCACTTGGAATTGTTGAAGTAAATAAGGAAATGTCTGATAAATTAATCGATAGAAGCAAAATAATTTTTAAGGGAATTGAAGGTCATAGCCAGGAACACGCAATTGAAGTTCAGATACCTTTTTTACAGGTAGTATTAGGTGATTTTAAAATAGTTCCTGTTGTAATGGGAGACCAGGGAAATTTATTCGTAAATGAACTTGCTGAAAAACTCTCTAAAATTGCAGATGAAAAAACATTGGTTGTTGCCAGCTCTGATTTGTCGCATTATCATTCAAGGGAGGTATCGGACAAATTAGATTCAGTATTAGAAAAAAGAATTTTGGACTTTGACTTTGAAGGTTTGAAAAAAGATTTGCAGTTAAAAAATTGTGAAGCCTGCGGAGGAGGACCGATTATTTCAATGATGAAAGCTGGTTCTTTATTGAATAGAAAAAAATCTTATGTTTTACACAGATGCAATTCCGGTGATACATCCGGAGAACACAGGGAAGTTGTGGGTTACCTTTCTGCTGTAATTTATGGTGATTGAATTTTCTCTAAATAATTCTGATTGAACCAACACTAAATCCTCATTTTACTATATTTAAAACCAATTTATAAAAATATTTTCCGGAGTGTGTCATAGAAAAGAAACAGAATAACCGTTCAGAAGTACTGGATAAAATTGTCTCTCTTGCAAAAAGAAGAGGATTTGTTTTTCAATCAAGTGAGATTTATGGCGGGTTAAATGGATGCTGGGATTACGGCCCTCTTGGAGTTGAGCTTCTTCGCAATATCAAAGAAGAATGGTGGAAAACCATGACTTATCGCGATGATGTTGAAGGACTTGACGCTTCAATACTTATGCATCCTAAAGTTTGGGAAGCATCTGGGCACGTTGAGAATTTTACTGATCCAATGGTTGACTGCAAGGAATGTAAAGCCCGTTTCAGGGTTGATATTCTTTCTGAAATGATTAATGAAAAAAAGAAAACGAAAGCTTTAGAAGATTTGCGAAATGGAATTATCAATGATTCAAAGTTGGTTGAGAAATATAGTACAGCATTTCAAACTGAAGATCCATTTAGTTATATACTTGAAGATCAGTTTTTAGGTGAAAAACTTTTACAGGAAATTAATTGCCCTTCGTGCGGAAATAAAAATACTTTTACATCTGCGCGTAAATTCAATTTGATGTTTAAAACTTTTATCGGTCCTGTTGAGGATACAGGTTCTGTTGTTTATTTGAGACCGGAAACTGCTCAGGGAATTTTTGTCAACTTCCTGAATGTTCAGGGGGCATCAAGACAAAAGCTTCCTTTTGGTATTGCGCAAATCGGGAAAGCTTTCCGCAATGAGATTAATACAAAAAATTTTCTGTTCCGTACCCGTGAGTTTGAGCAGATGGAAATGCAATTCTTTATCAAGCCGGTTGATGATAAGAAGTGGTATGAATACTGGAAAGCAGAAAGACTTCAATGGTTTAAAAATCTTGGAATTACAGAAAGCAAACTGCGATATCATGATCATCCGAAAGAAAAGCTTGCACATTATGCAAAAGATGCAACTGACATTGAATATGAATTTCCATTCGGATGGGGAGAGATTGAAGGAATACACAACAGAACAAATTTTGATTTAAGCCGGCATGAGGAATTCTCAGGTAAATCTTTAAAATATTTTGATGACGAATCGAAAGAAAAATTTATTCCTTATATCATTGAAACTTCGGCAGGTGCCAGCAGATCTTTTATGGCTTTCCTTGTTGATTCTTATTATGAAGAAGTTGTAAAGGATGAAACCCGTTCTGTTTTAAGATTTCATCCAAGGCTTGCACCAATCAAAGCTGCAATTCTTCCTTTGGTTAATAAAGATGGTATGCCTGAGATATCAAGAGAAATTGAAAAAGAACTCAGGAGAAACTTTAAAGTTTTTTATGATGATAAAGGCGCAGTCGGGAGAAGGTACAGAAGACAGGATGAAGCCGGAACACCTTTTTGTATTACTGTTGATACACAGACTCTTGAAGACAAAACAGTAACGATAAGAGAACGTGATTCAATGGAACAGGTAAGAATTCATATAGATCAAATATCATCCTACCTGAATGATAAACTAAAATTATAGGAGAAATTTTTATTCTTTTAATGATTGCATATTGATTAATTTTGAAACTGAATTTTGAATCAGAAATGAAGGAGAGAAAAATGAAAAAAAATAAACTGAAGTTATACTTTTATACTTTTGCTGTTTTTGTTTCATCTTATGTTTTTATTGGAGGCGATTGCAGTACTGATAATGATGAACTTCCGCCTTCCGGAAATTCAGTTACGGCACCGGGTTCTTATACTTTTAAAGTAGAAGCTGAAGCTGGCGGAGATTCAAAAGTGACTTTTAACTGGACAGCTTCTTCCGATGAAAATGATACAGATTTCAAAGGATATCGAATAATCACTGTTGAACTTAATGCTAACAATCAGATTACTTTTGTTTTCCAGGAACAGGCGTTAAGCAAATCAATAAAATCTCATACTATAAATCCTCTTGAAAGAGGGAAGAGATTTAAGACATTTCTTCTCGCTGAAAAAAATAATGGAACTAAGAGTGATTCTCTGGAAACTGAAATTTATGCTGGTGTTTTTTATAATACCAATGGTGTAATTGATACGTATGTGCCTAACAGTTCTGCAATGAGCGGGTTTGGGTGGAATGTAGTTACAGGGACTGGAACTCAATATCCATATACTCAATCAAATGCTGATAAAATTGATCTTCACATTAGAGATTTGGGGTCTGTACCATATTTCTTTTCACCAGGCGGTCTTGATGAAGGTTTTAGATTAACCAGAATGAAAAATATCGGTTCCGGTCAATCATCATTTGATGAGACTGATTTGCCCGAAGCTGATGAGACATTTCTTGCACTGAACCTTGGTGATGTTTATTTAATTAAAACTCAGGAAAATTATTACGTTAAAATATGGATAAAAAGTATTGTTGATGTTGGAGAATATTATACAGTCCAGTTTGATTATAAACTGCAGCCAATTCAGGGTTTGAAAATTTTGTAGAAACTTTTAATGATTATTAAAATGTAAGCGGAGAATTTTTTATTCTCCGTTTTTTATTTTAAGAATAATTTGCAAAATAAAAACCCTTGAAATTGTTCTGGAACCTGTTTTGTAGTTATAATCCGCCACTTAAGTCGTGGATTAAAAGAAATATAAATAATAACCGTTTTAACGGTTTAAAAAAATTATTTAAAATGAAATTAATAAGAAGTTTTGCATATCTGTCCATTTTAATTTTTTTCTTTATTTCTAAAACAAATGCTCAGAATGCAAAGTTCGATTCACTTGTTGCATCCGGAATAAAGCAGATATACAACATCAAGTTCCCTGAAGCAGAAAAAACCTTCCGCAAAGTTATTGCAGATTATCCAAACCATCCTGCAGGAAGATTTTTTCTTGCAATGATTAACTGGTGGGAAATTCTTATTGATATGGATTCTGAAAAGTATGATGAAATATTTCTTCAGAAGCTTGAAGATGTAATTTTTCAGTGCGACGAGATTTTGAAAAAAGATCCTCAAAATGTTGATGCACTATTTTTTAAGGGAGGGTCAATTGGTTTTCGCGGAAGGTTGAGAGCTTACAGGGATAGCTGGCTTAAAGCTGCTGATGACGGAAGGGAAGCATTGCCAATTGTTGAACGGGCAGCTCACCTTAATCCAAAGAATGTTGATGTTCAGCTTGGTTTTGGAATTTATAATTATTATGCTGCAGTAATTCCTGAGGAATACCCGATGATAAAACCATTAATGTTTTTCTTTCCTGAAGGTGATAAAAAGAAAGGACTCGAACAATTATCAAACACAGCGTCAAACGGTAAATATGCAAAATACGAAGCGATATATTTTTTAATGACTTTGTATTACAGTTATGAAAACAATCCATTTAAAGCTGCGGAGTATGCAGATATGCTGACCGGAGAATTTCCTGATAATCCAACCTTCCAGAGATGGAAAGGAAGGATTTCTGTAAAAAAAGGTGATTATGTTTTCGCATCAGAAGTTTTTAAAAATATACTTGATAAAATTAAAACAGGTTATCCTGGTTATAATGTTAAAAGAACAAAAAGAGAAGCATCATATTATGTTGGGCTACAGTTCTTTAACACAGACCAGCTTGATTCTTCCTTTTTTTATTTCAGGGATTGTGAAAAAGTCTCGAAAGAAATTGATGAAGAGGAATCCGGGTTTCTTGTTAATGCTGTTCTTTACCAGGGAATGATATACGATCTTTGGGGAAAAAGAAATGATGCAATTAAAAGGTATGAAGCTGTTCTAGATATGGAGGAATACGCAAACTCATATAAACAAGCTGAAAATTATTTGGAGAAGCCTTTTAAGAAGTGAATTTTGAATCCGTCTTGCTGAACTCCTTTCAGCATCTCACAATATAGATGAAGATCAGTTAACAGACTCTAGAATGTAGTTGAAATACTTATCCTGTGAAGCTCACCAATTGAGCCCATTGAAGAGAATCCGTAATCAAAGCGGTATTCTTTAATTATTGCACCAAGCCCTGCATTGAATCCTGCTATACCGGCAAATGAGCCGATCTTAAGTTCTTTTCTTTTTTCATTATCATATCCAAATCTTAAACGGAGAACTTTACTTAGAGTAAATTCTGCACCAACTGTAAAAGATTTAAACTTCTCAAAAAATTCATCCCGCTCTTCATTCAGTTTGTGAAAATCTAATGATAATCTTAAAGGAAGGTACTCTAGTCTTTTGGAGATGCCGATTACAAAATCGAGAGGGAGATCTTCCTGGGTGTCTAAGTAAGATGTAATCTGCGAACCGATATTTAAAATTGCCACCCCAACATTTATCTGTTGAGCGGGAGCGGCATAATGTAATCCAACATCAAAACCGATTGCTGA
>CAZECH010000012.1:0-18984 GCA_964510675.1 uncultured Ignavibacteriaceae bacterium | reverse complement strand
TCTTCATGCCCTAAATTAGGCAAAGGATTTATTTCAAGCACATACGGATTGCCTTTCTCGTCCACCCTGAAATCGATTCTTCCAAAATCCCTGCATCCGACACTCTCATAAACTCTCACCGCTAAATTTTTAAGCTGACCTTCAAGGGCGCTTGAAATCTTTGCAGGACAAATATATTTCAAACGATCTGAAAATATTCTTAATCAGAATATAGACTTACTCCACCGGCTTTCTTTGGAGTTGCTTGAAAGAGAAATTCTTGATTCATCTGAAATAGAAAAAATTATTAATGGGGAAGAACTTCCACCTATAAAAAGAAATGGAAGTGCTGAAGAAGAAAAGGAAATACCCGAGCATGTAAAGAAACTCATGGATCAAAGGAAACCGAAAGAAACATCCCCTCAAGATGATTCAATCTGAGCACGGAACAATTAATTACAGGGATGAATTAGTAAGAAAACTGATTCATCTATTCTCCCTTTCCATTCCAATCGTTTATTATTTCATTACCAGGGAAACAGCCATAATTATTTTAGGAATATTAACTGCTGTTGCACTTTTCCTTGATCTTGGTCGTTATATTTCACCTGCCGTTGGAAATGTATTTTATAAAATTTTCGGATTTTTATTAAGAAGACATGAAGTTGATAAAAGTAAAAAGAATTTAAATGGGGCAACCTATGTATTAATGTCTGCCCTTATTTGTGTAATAATCCTTCCTAAAGTTTTATTTATTACTGCATTCTGCATATTAATTATTAGCGATAGTGTTGCGGCTTTGGTTGGAAGAAAATATGGTAGAAATAAATTTCTTTTCAAAAGTTTTGAAGGAACTTTGGCATTTTTTATAAGTGCAAGTATCGTTGTTATTTTTACGCCCAAAGTTTATAATGGTTTATTTATGGAATATTTAATCGGTTTTATTGCTGCTTTTATAGGAGGAATTGTCGAAAATATATCTTTCGGATTTGCTGATGATAATCTATCTATTCCTATTGCAATTGGATTAACTATGTGGATTTTATATATAATATTATTGCCAAATGCAAACCTGGTACTAACAGGAGTTCCAAATTAAAAATGAAAACAATTATTTCAGCCTTTTTGTTCGGTTTTGTAATTTTTATTTGCGGATGTGATCCATCAATCAAACCTGCAAGGGGATTAGAAGATGAAATATATGTTGTTGCTGATTCAATTGAATTTGAAGAATTAAAAACCACACTTGAAACCACTTTTGAAAAATTAATTTACACTCCCCAGCCTGAAAAGCTATTTACTTTAATCAGAATTCCTGTAAATGATATTGAGAAACACCGGAATAAGAAGAACATAATTATTATAGCCCCATTAAATTCTTCATCAACAACATCTCAATTTATTAAAGCAATTGTGGATTCCGCAGCAAGAATGAAATTGATTGAGAATGATGAATTCTTTATAAAAAAATATGATCTCTGGGCGAAAGGGCAGCTTGTTATGGTTTTAACTGCTCAAGATATGCAGGAACTGGAGTTTAATATTCTTAAGGATAAAGATGATTTGCTTTATACATTTCAAAAAATATCCGATCAAAGATTATATTCGAGTCTTTATAATCCAACTTATGAACAGGAGAATATTGAAGGCAAATTGTTAAAAGATTATGGCTGGATAATTTATGTACAGGCTGATTTTCAACTTGCATCAAATAAACCTGAAGATAATTTTGTTTGGTTAAGGAGATCTCCCAACAGCGATATGGAAAGATGGATTTTTGTTCACTGGATTGAAAATGCTTCTCCTCAGCTTCTTAATGCTGATTCTATCAAGGCGATAAGAAACAGGATAACACAAAAATATTACCGCACCTCCGATGATAGTGCTTATGTTGTTATTGCTCAGGATTATTACACAACCAGTGAAGTGAATTTTAAAGAGAAATACGCAATTTTTACACAGGGTTTATGGGATCTTAACATAAAAGGTATGGGAGGACCTTTTATCAATTATACATTTTATGATGAGAAGAGTAAACGTCTTTATATGATTGATGGTTCAGTTTTCGCACCCAAGTATTACAAGCGTAATTTAATTCATCAGATGGATGTTACCCTTCAATCATTTATGTTGGAAGATGAATTAAACGAAGACCGAAGAGAAGATTTATTAGATGCAGTGGATGACTAAATTAAAGAGCAAGTGCAGGTTCAAGTTCATTAACAATAACTTTTCTAACATAAAGTACATTAAATAATCACATTCCAACTGCCTGCCTAATGCTTTCCGGAATTATGTAATCAGGAAAATCTTTCTGAATTTTCTGAATATATAATTTAGCCTGGTCAACTTTATCAAACTGAATTTCATATAGTGCTCTTCTTACCAGCATCGGACAGATAAAAAGGTTAATAATATTTTCAACATACTGATCTCTTCTTTCAGGAACTCTTATTGTGAAATCGGGATTTGAAACCGGCACATATTCTTTTGTATTAACAACTTTAAATAAAAAATGATCGGGAACTAAAGAATAACCTTCCGGGAGTGTAAACTCACCTTTCTGCATTTCACTTTCAAAAAGTTCAGGCCCAACATAGAAATCATTTTTATTAATATTTGTACTTACGAGATTGGTCATAATCTTTCTGTAAAGATTTTCAAGAAGATTCGAATCAAAATTTTCATCTCTCTCAAAAGGTTTAAGAGCATTAAGGAATAAATTTATCTCGGATTTTGTCTCATCTAAAACTCCGGGGTAATTTCTTTCAAGTTGATTGTAATACCATGACCTTCTTAACAATTCTTTATCTATTACAACAACATCTTTCCTGTAATTTTTAACTACTTGCATATAGTATGAAGCCGAAAGAAAATAATCCCACTGGTAAC
Organism: uncultured Ignavibacteriaceae bacterium; assembly: GCA_964510675.1. Taxonomy (GTDB): domain Bacteria; phylum Bacteroidota; class Ignavibacteria; order Ignavibacteriales; family Ignavibacteriaceae; genus RBG-16-34-14. Next base: position 16,113 of record CAZECH010000012.1, on the reverse strand, counting down.
TGAAGATGATTGCATTTCTGGATGCATTTCCAAGCAGTGCTTTTGTGTAGTCTTCATAAATATAAGTTTTGCTTTCATCAACTTTACTATAAGTTATTAAGATGTGAGTTAAAATAAACAAACCAATTAATCCTGCAGAGATGTTGTATGAATTTTTAATCTTCAGGAGGGAGGATAACTTTATGACTCCAAATATGGAAAAGAATCCAATTGAAATGAAAGCAAGAAGGAAATATGAATCAATATCGTTTATATCATAATTAATTGAATATAAAACCGTTGTAACGAATAAGACAAGAACAAATATTCCAAATTTTCTTCCGATAAGAAAAGAATAGACTAAACCGATGGCAGTAATAAAAAGATTTAACGTGAATTCAATTGGCAGCGAGTTGAAAAAATAAACAAATTGTTTTTTAGCAGCCTCAGTTGATGAAAATAACCAAACCTGGTACTGCTTACCCGAGATATGACGAATGATTTTTTCCAGATCAACCGGGTTTCCCCAATTCATTAATGGATTTTGTGAAGCCCGGATTGGCAGATAGGAATAAACCAAAATTAAAACAGGAAAGAATATTACAAGCATCAAACCAATTTTTTTAAAACTTGCTTTGTTGAATTTATACTTAACAAAAAATAAATAAGCGGCTCCCGGAAGAATAAGAAGAGTTGTCATATGATTAGCAAATCCAAGAGCTAGAAAAACAGAAAAAAGAATCCAGTTTTTTGAAAGCCTGGCAGAAGTATTTTCCTCAACAAATCCTTTAACAAGAAAAAGTATTATTAATGAGATTAAAAAGATGTGGAGCGAATAAACTTCAACGGAAGTGCTTTGTGTCCAGTATGTCTTGCTGAATGCGAGAATTAATCCTGCCGTAATTACTGCAAAGTATTTTTTGTTTTCAGGGATAATAATGGTTGAAGTGGCTTTTGTAACTTCTTTTATCTTTTTTTTCCTTTTTGATTTTTGCAGTGGTTCTTTTTTTAGAGTAACGAATGAATTAATATTATCAAAAACAAACTTTGATGTATAAACGAAAATTGCTATGCCGGCTGAACACCAAATAGCTGCCAGCAAGTTCAGTTTATATATTTCAGTGAAGGGCAAAGGAATTAAAGAAAACAGATAACCTGTAATAGTAAAAAAAGGGTAGCCTGTCGGATGTGCAATACCAAGTGTTGATTGAACTGCGGCAAGTTCGCCGGAATCAATTTTTACAACTGTCGGTGCCAAAGTTGTAAGGTAAATAATAAATACAAATAATCCTGTAAACAGGTAATAATATTTCTTAAGCAGCTTCAATTTTCACCAAGATATTTATCAAATAGATTTTGGTTGTACAAAGCAATTGATTTTATTCTTTTTAGAAACTCTTCTTTTTTCTTCAATTCCAACCTCAAGGCAAAGATCATAAATTTTTTATCATCCTGCTGTAAGTTTGGTAATGTATTGTTAAATATATTTTGATTAAGTAATTCAATCTTTTTAAGGAAATAAAAATTTTCTTTTAACTTTTCCAGGTCTTTTAATTTGTTATTCCCTTTTAAGAGATTGGAAATATTTTTAAGTGTGTTATTCCCAAAACTTTTATTATATAAGTCAGGATTACAAAGTATTAAGTACTGAAGAACAAATTCAATATCTGTCAAACCTCCGCGACTTTTTTTAATATTAAAACTGTATGTGCTAAATCCAATTGACTTAGGATAAATTTTCCTTCTCATTTCAAGCATTTCTTTTTTAATATTCTTCTTATCTTCTTTCCTGACTCTTTCAGTTAAGGATTTTTGAAATTGTGCGTAAAGACTTTTGCTGCCGGAAATAAAGCTCAACTTCGTAAAAGCCTGTAATTCCCAAATCCGTGCTCTTTCTTTCATATAGTTTGAATAACTTCCCAATTCCCAGACGAGCAAGCTGCTTTTTCCTTCAGGTCGAAGCCGGCAATCTACATTATAAGGATTGAAATCATTTTTAAATTTTAAAAGGATATTCTGAAATTCTTTTTGAAGATATCCCTTTGCATCGAGTTTGTTTACTACAAATATCAAATCTATATCGGAAGCAAAAGTCATTTCTTTCGTAGAAAAACTTCCCAAGCCTGCAATAAAGAAATTTGATGGATTAAATTTATTACTAAGAAATTCCTCAAGAATCTTAGAAATTTTAAATCTGAAATAATCACTTAATGTGCAGGAGAGTTTATCAACCGGAATTATATTTAATGTGAATTGAACTGAAAGAATGAAATCGATTTTCTTTACAGACAATGTATTGAAGGATGATGTTTCAATTTTTTCAAAAACTTTTTTAGTTAAGAAATATTCTCGCAGTTCTTTTTCTTCTGCAAAAAGATCAACCGATTTCTGGGAGAATTCAAGTATTGTTAAAAAGCTGTTAAAGAATTTTTTATCCTTAAAAGCGCTATACCAGATTGATGGAAATTTTGCATCCTTAATAATTCTGGCAAAATTCTGAAGAACCAGGTCAGGTGAGATTGACTTTCCAAGATACTTCATCAGGTGCGGTTCAATTTTTTGAAAATCGGAGATTGATTTATTATCAGAACTTTTTTGTCCAAGCAAACCTGTTCCTTCTCTAAGGAATCTCAAATTCTGTAATGCCTTTTGGTCATTTTCAAATTTTATTTTACTCTTTTCTTTTACTGATATACTTTCAGAACCAGTAACTGAATTGAAAATCTTATGAACTTTTAAACGATAATTTTTCACAGCGGATTTAAATTCAGTTGAACTTTTAAAATTAAGGTAGGCACTTAATTTCTCGAGTATCTCTCCCTGGTCTGGAATTGTATGTGTTTGTGTATCATTCATTAATTGAAGAAAATGTTCGATCTTCCTGTAAAAAATATAAGCATCGCTAAGAACCTCAGCCTCATCATCTCTAAGTATATTAGCGTTTTTTAATTTCGAAATTGCATCAAGAGTATTGCAGTTTCTTATTTCCGGATTTCTTCCTCCATTAATTAGTTGCAGTGCCTGTACGGAGAACTCAATATCCCTTATTCCACCGGGGATAAGTTTTATATTTTCATCTTTCCCTAAATTTTTCTCAATATTTCTTTTTAAAAGTTTTATTTGTTCTGTAGGAGATACTGAAAATGTTGAAGGATAAATAAAATGATTAAGGTAATCTATCAGCTTATCATAAAAATCTTTACTGCCTGAAAGGAAAGAAGCTTTTATTAACATCTGCCTTTCCCAGTCTTCACCCCGACTTTCGTAATAACTGATAAACTCATTATAATTTTTACATAAAGAAGAAGTCCTTCCATCAGGCCTTAGACGGAAATCAATCCTGTAGATAAATCCTGCACCAGTAACAGAAGTTGCAGATTCTATAAAAAGATATACTGCTTCAGTTAATATTTCAGAATAATTTTTTACCGTTGTTAAAGAATCTTCATCATAAATAATTATCAGGTCTATGTCCGAACTGTAATTAAGCTCATTACCACCAAGCTTTCCTAATGCTATGATGCAATATTCATGTTCAACGGTTTTTATTTCATGCTTGTTAAGGATTTCTTCATAACAAAGAGAAAACAATTTATCGGAAATTACTTTTGCTAAAACAGATAATTCAGATGTAACTCCTCTAAGATCATTAAATCCTAAAATGTCCTTAATGCCTATTCTTAAAATCTCTCTTCTTTTTAATGATCTTAAATAATTTACTTTGGACCGGAAACTTTTGTAAACCGCTAAACCATTATCAATAATTTTTGCGAAACTTTCTTCATCAACTTTTGCATTTAAATTGCTTGGATTAACAAATCTGTAAAAGAATTCCGGATTTCGTACAAGAATATCAGTAAGGTAGTTGCTATTGACCGAAATACGAATTAAAATTTCCAGGTAATGTGGATATTTAATACACTCATAAAAAAGAGAAGCTTTGTCAGACATATTAGAAATTATTCTGAGAAGATTTGACTCAGATGAGCGGCTGAAATAATTTTTTTCAGCTTCTTGTTCAAAGATTAGTACAAGATTTTCGAAATCTTGCTGACTTAGATAACCTGCTGAAAATCCGGCAAGTTTGTCTATAAAGTCTTTTGACAGAATATTTTTAATTTGAACTTTTATGATTTGTTCCGAAGATATTTTGAAAATACTGACAGATAATCTACAATTTCCTAAAGGCAAATTGAAACAGAGTCGGACACTTAGTCACCTCTTCTTAAATTGCATTTCAAACCTCGTATAAGTAACTTTACTACCCATTTATTCAATATGGAACTAATTAAATGTTAGGAATTTTTAAGAAAATTTTCGGCGATAAACATGCAAAGGATTGGAAAATCCTTTGGCCTATTGTTGAAGAAATTAATAGAGAATATGAAAAAATAAAAAGCCTTTCCGATGAACAATTAAAAGCTAAAACAACAGAATTCAAGGAAAGAATTCAAGAGTATACTGCAGAAATAAGGAAAGCGATTGATGATCTTAAAAATAAGCTTCATTCCGATGAAGATTTTGACAGGAATACTGCTTACGATGAGCTTGAAAATCTTGAAGACGGGCTTCACGAAAAGTATGAAGAAATTCTTGATGAACTTTTACCGGAAGCTTATGCAGTTATTAAAGCTACTTGCGAGAAACTTGTAGGTAAAAGCTGGACGGTAATGGCACATAAAACAACATGGGAAATGGTCCCATATGATGTTCAGCTTATGGGTGGAATTGTTCTTCATCAGGGTAGAATTTCAGAGATGGGAACCGGTGAAGGCAAAACCCTTGTTGCTACTTTACCTCTTTATTTGAATTCTTTAACAGGCAGAGGGGTTCATCTTATAACTGTTAATGATTATTTGGCTCAACGTGATAGCGAATGGATGGGGGAGATATTTAAATTTCACGGGCTTACTGTTGGCTGCATTATAAATACGATGACCCCTGAGCAGAGAAAAGTCCAGTATAATTGCGATATAACTTACGGAACCAATAATGAATTTGGATTTGATTTCCTCCGCGATAATATGACTGTTGATAAAAGTGGCCAGGTTCAAAGGAAACATAATTATGCTATAGTTGATGAGGTTGATTCTGTTCTTATAGATGAAGCAAGAACGCCGCTTATAATTTCAGGCCCGGTAGAAACTGATGATCAGAGATTCAATGAGATGAAACCTCGTGTTGAAAGACTACATAGAATGCAATCAAATTTTGTAGCCAAGCTTGTCCAGGAAGCAGAAGATATGTTGAAAAATGGCGGGGAAAGTGACAGGGAAGCCGGCATTTTATTATTAAGAGCATACAGAGGTCTGCCAAAGAGCAATAAACTTCAAAAAATGTTATCGGAACCTGCTTATAAAAAGCTAATGCAGGAAACCGAAATGGAATTCTTGCGTGAAAAAGCTAAGAATATGCACGTTATAGATGATGAATTATATTTTGTAATTGATGAAAAAAACAATACGATTGACTTATCTGAAAAAGGAAGAGAAGAGCTTGCTAAAGGAAGCGGAATGGAAAAGGACTTTTTCGTTCTTCCTGACCTTGGAACTGAAGTAAGTAAGTTTGAAAACGACCCCACTGTCAGTGATGAAGAGAAATTAAAACGAAAAGATTCATTATATAAAAAGTATTCTGAAAGCAGCGACAGGATTCATACTATCCATCAATTGCTTAAAGCTTATACTCTTTTTGAAAAGGATGTTGAGTATGTAATTACTGAAGAAGGAAAGATTGCAATTGTTGATGAGTTTACAGGCCGCGTTCTTCCCGGAAGACGTTATTCCGATGGATTACACCAGGCAATTGAAGCTAAAGAAAATGTAAAAGTTGAAAGAGATTCACAGACTCTTGCAACAATCACTCTTCAAAATTATTTCAGAATGTATGATAAACTTGCTGGTATGACAGGCACAGCAGAAACCGAAGAGGGTGAGTTTTTTGAGATTTACAAACTTGAAGTTGTAGTTATCCCAACAAACAAACCAGTTATTCGTGATGACCAGGACGATGCAGTTTTCAGAACTAAAAGAGAAAAATTGAATTCGGTAATAGAAAAAATTGAAGAGTTGAAAAAGGAAGGAAGGCCTGTTCTTGTTGGTACAACATCTGTTGAAGTTTCCGAAACATTAAGCAGGATGCTTAAAAGAAAAGGTGTTGCGCATAATGTCTTGAATGCAAAGCAGCATCAGAAGGAAGCTGAAGTTATTGCTCATGCGGGTGAAATTAGTGCTGTTACAATTGCAACAAATATGGCAGGTCGTGGTACAGATATTAAACTTGGAGCCGGTGTAGTAGAAAGAGGCGGGTTATTTATTCTTGGAACTGAAAGACATGAATCAAGAAGAATCGACAGGCAGCTAAGGGGAAGGGCCGGAAGACAAGGAGATCCCGGTACAACTAAATTTTATCTTTCCCTTGAAGATGATTTAATGAGACTTTTTGGTTCAGATAGGGCTTCATCTGTTATGCAGAGGATGGGACTAAAAGAAGGTGAAGTAATCCAGCATCCACTAATTACCAAATCAGTTGAAAGAGCTCAGAAAAAAGTTGAAGAGAATAACTTTGCTATAAGAAAAAGACTTCTTGAATATGATAATACCATGAATCAGCAGCGTGAGGTAATCTATACAAGAAGACAAAAAGCTTTAGAAGGTGACAGGTTAAAAAGTGAAGTTGTTGATCTTCTGGATGAATACATAAGTGAAGTAGTTGATAGAAATTTTGATAACGTTCTTGTAGATAATCTGAAAGAAGAGATGAAATTCGGACTTCTCGTTGATGTTCAGATTAAACCGGAAGAGTTTGAAACTCTTGGTAAAGATGGTGTTAAAGAAAGAGTTTTAAGCGCTGCGAAAGAATTCTACAGAAAAAAAGAGGAAATGCTGGGTTCCGAATTAATGGGACGTCTTGAAAGATATGCAGTTTTAAGTGTAATAGATCATAAGTGGAAAGAGCACCTTCGTGAAATGGATGATCTTAAAGAAGGAATCGGATTAAGAGCTTATGGCCAGAAAGATCCCCTTATTGAATATAAATCCGAAGCATTTAAATTATTTGTAAGCCTTCTCGATCAGATTAGAAATGATGTTGTATCATTCTGCTTTAAGTTTTTCCCACAGGCACCTGAAGAGGTGCAGCGAAGAAGAAGACAACCTTCGGGAAGAATTACAGAAACAAAACAAAATACCACAAACATTGGCCTGGCGGCACCTAGGCCTACAGCAATAAATCAAAACGCAAGTAAACCGGCACCTGTGCAGGTTGGAAATAAAGTCGGAAGGAATGACCCTTGCCCTTGCGGAAGCGGAAAAAAATACAAACACTGTCATGGAAAATAGGAGGGTAAGTTGAAAAAAATTACAGCGATCATTCGCCCTTTTAAACTTGATGAAGTTAAAGAAGCTCTTGTTGAAGAAGGGATAAGAGGTCTTACAATAACTGAAGTTCGTGGTTACGGCAGGCAAAAAGGACATACGGAAACTTACCGGGGCAGTGAATACCAGATTGAGTTCGTTCCTAAAATAAAAATAGAAATTGTTGTTGAAACAACTAAAGCAGATAAAGTTGTGGAGGCAATATTAAAAGCTTCTAAAACAGGGCAGGTAGGGGATGGAAAGATATTTATTAGTGATATACAGGAAGTTATACGAATCAGGACTGAAGAATCCGGAAAGGATGCTTTGTAGCGATTTTTACCTTTTACATTTTTTGAATCTTTAATAGTTTCCTGTATGCTTTTTGTTCGATATAAATCTTACTTTTTCTTTTTCATAGCTGCTCTGCTAATTTCTGGTTGCAGCTTATGGGATAATTTTACTTCTTATTTCAATCTCTATTATAATACAACCGATTTATTTGAAACGGTTGAACTTCAAATTAAAGAACAGAAAAAAAATCTTTTTTCTTCAGATGAACTTGTTTTACAGGGAACAGCAAATACTCAGCTTATAAAAGTTGTTGAGAAATGTTCTCAGATACTACAATTCCATCCGGAAAGCGGTTACGTTGACGATGCGCTTCTGATGCTTGGGAAAGCTTTTTACTACCAGAAGAATTACCAGAAAGGGATTCGTAAATTTGAAGAGCTTCTTGCTCAACCTGAAAGTGATTTAATCCTTGAAACAAAACTCTGGATAGGTAAAACTCAAATTAAACTGAAAGACTTTGAAAATGCATTATCAATTCTTGAAGAAGTGAGGTTAAAAGCAATTGAAGAAGGAAGAGAGGATATTTTACAAGAAGCGTTTGTTGAAGAGATTGTTTATAGAATCCAACAGGAAGATTATTTACTGGCAGTTAGCTTAACAAACCAGTTGCTGGAAAATACCGATGATGAAACCGTTAAGGCCGAGGTTAATTTTGAACTGGGGAAACTATATAATCTTATCCAGGAACCACAGAATGCAATTACAGCTTTTCAAAAAGTGTTTGAATATGACCCATCTTATAAAATAGAATTGGAGACAAATATTGAACTTGGAAAAACTTTAAGAAGTGTAGGTGAAAAAGAGAAAGCTTTAAATATCTTTGATGATATGAGGGACGAGGCAAAATTTAGTGATTCATATAATCTTGTTGATCTTGAAACAGGAATAACTCTTTACGAATTGGATAGAATTGAAGAAGCAGTTGATAAGTTAACATATGTTGATACTACTTATCTTAATACTCCTTCTTCAGGGATAGCAAAATACAAATTGGGAGAAATATACGAGCACAATTACCAGAATTTTGACAGTGCCGGTTCATATTATCAGAAATCCCTTACTTCTACTTTACCAAAAGAATATATAGCAGATGCAAGTCAGAAGATCCGTGTATTTAAAAAGTATCAAAATCTTACTTCTCTAATAAATAATACTGTCGCTCAATTATTTTATATTGAGAACCCTGAGGAATATACTAAAGACTCAATTACTTTTGTTCAGGACTCAATAGTTTATGTACAGGATTCTCTTAGAGTACTTGAGGAACTTAACTTGTATTCCGAACACCTTGAGGGGCTTGCCGGCTTTGTTGATACTTTGACAAACAAAGATACTGTAATTGTTAAAGATTCAGTGGCTGTTGATTCCTTGAATGATTCTACCACTATATTAGATACTACTTTAATTGATCCGAATAAAAGAGCAGCGGAGTTACTTGAATTCAGGAACAGGAATTTAAATAAGGGAAATGTTAAGGAAGGAATAAATATAGATTCTTTGTTTGCTGAAAATTGGGATCCTGAAAGAAAGTTTCCCCAAAAACCTCTCAAGCCTGATTTAAGTGAAGATTCATTAAAATCTATGCTGGTAAAAAACCAAATTGAACTTGGTAATCTCTTTCTCACGGAAATGGAGATGTATGACTCTGCCTATTATTATTATAATTATGTGTTGACGAATTATCCAAATACAATTCATCAGGCAAATGCTTTGTATGCTCTCGGGAGTTATTATCTTTCAATTGAAGAAAGAGCAAAAGCTGATAGCCTTTTTAATGTAATATATGATAACTATAAAACTGAAAGTATTGTTAATGCTGCAGCAAATAAATTAAATAAACCATTGATAAATCTTGAATTTGATCCCGCAAAAGATCTTTATTCAGAAGCCGAAAATGAAATGATAAAAAAAGATTTCAATACATCTCTCAGCAAGTTTTACAGGATTTACAGGGAATATCCAGGATCGCCTGTTGCGCCAAAAGCTTTATTTGCTTCAGGATGGATTCTGGAAAATGAACTTAACATGAATGACTCGGCTGCAATTGTTTATGATACATTATCCGTACTATATCCACAGTCAGAATTCACTGTAAAAATTCGTCCCAAGCTTACATTATATAAACAATTTCAGAAAGCAATCGAGGATTCCTTAAAAAGAATAGAAGATGAAAAACTACTTTTACTTGCAGAGGATTCGCTTGATGTCCAGTCAGATTCATTGCAGACAGATGAGGAAATGGATAGAATTTTTTATCCTGAAAATGAAGAGAAGATGAAAGAAGTTAAAATGCCCGATACAAAATTTCCTGCAGATACAACCCGAAGTGTTATTCTGAACGATCCGCGAAGAAACCCTCGCAGAAAATAATTCATTTTTTATTAATTTATTACTGAGTATTTATTAAGGTATTCTGCATGCAGCCTCAGTTTCCCGGTCTTGAGATAACTTGGTTTTATGAAAACACTATTCCATGGGTTAAAAGGAATAAAATAAAAAGCTTATTACTTTATGCATCCTTTTTATTTTACTTCAGTTTGCCAACTTTCAGCATACCGGTTCTGGAATATAATAGCTACAGAGTTACATCTTTAATGGAACAAAGAGCTTTTGAAAATTATATGATTTTTTATCCCCGGCAATCCTGGATTAATTTTGAGGATGTAACTCCCAACCTGCTTAAAGCAATAATCGCAATGGAAGACGGTGGCTTTTTCATTCATAAAGGAATTGACTGGAACGAACTGGATAAATCATTAAGACTAAACAGAAGAAGGGGACGTACTGCAAGAGGCGGAAGCACTATAACGATGCAGCTAGCAAAAAATCTTTTTCTTACTACTGATAAATCGCTTATTAGGAAAGCTAAAGAATTTTTAATCACATCGAGAATGGAAAAAGAAATAACGAAGAGAGCCATACTTGAGAATTATATAAATGCAGTTGAGTGGGGGGATGGAATTTATGGAATAAAAGAAGCATCGGAAGAATATTTTAAAAAGGAGCCAGATAAGCTTACGAAAGGTGAATGTTCGCGTTTAGCTGCTGTTATTCCATCGCCTTTAAGACATAAGCCAAATACCAACTCTGCTTATGTTTTAAGAAGATCTTCAATAATTCGGGGAAGGATGAGCGATGTTATTTTATTCCCAAAGAAAAAAATATGAAAAGAAGAGAACTGCTTGAGTTAATTGAAGGAGGCGAAAATCTTCACTGCGAATTTAAAAGAAAATTTTCTTCCCCGGAAAAGATTGCAAAAGAGATGATTGCTTTTGCTAACACGAAAGGTGGTTATATACTTTTTGGAGTTGATGATGATAAGGAGATTTTCGGAGTTGAAAGCGAGAAAGCAGAAGCTGAGTTGATTAAAGATGCAGCAAAAACTTTCTGCGAGCCACCGGTTGATTATGAATTGAGTTACATAGATGTAAAAGGAAAAGAAATTGTGGTTGCAGAGGTTCCCGAATCAAATAATAAACCCCATCGTTTGCAGGATTATTTAAAGAACTTTGATATTAATAAAGCTGTTGTAATGATCAGGGTGAATGATAAGAGTTTACAGGCAAGCAAAGAAATGGTAAGAATTATGAAAGCTGATGCCCAAAATCTTTCTTTAAAAAAATATTCGGTCGGCCCAAATGAAAAAAGAGTTTTTGACTACCTGAGTGATAAAGAAACAATTTCAGTTAAAGATTTAAGCGGGCTTGTCAATATTTCTGAGCGGCGAGCATCAAGAACTCTGGTTAAGCTTGTAAGAGCAAAACTTCTGGCAATTCATACAAAAGATAATGGGGAAGAGTTTTTTACAGCGATTGGATAAAAAGTTCTGAACTACTTATCACCAAATATTTTTCTTAACTCAAAAATAGTTATTCCATAAGCAACTGCAACATTAAGAGATTGCTTAATTCCATATTGAGGAATTTCAATTGAGAAATCACATAGATCAATAAGTTCTTGAGATACGCCAGTAATCTCATTCCCCACAATAACGCAAAGAGGGAAATCTTTTTTTGTCACCTGGTGATAAGGAATGCTTTTGTTTGTCATCTCAAGTGCGCAAATTTTAATTCCTTCATCCTTCAGTTTTAGTATTACTTCTTTCGGATCTTTTACATATTCCCATTTGACACTTTCTGTAGAGCCAAGTGCAGTCTTAAGAATTTCTTTTCTGCCTGCTGATAAAGCAGAACTTGGAGGATGAGGAGTGTAACCACACAAATAAAGATTTTCAATCATAACCCCGTCCGAAGTGCGGAAGATTGAACCGACATTGTAATTACTTCTTATGCTGTTAAGAATAACGTATACAGGAAGCTTTTTCACTTTATGAAGAGTCTCAAGTGTACTTCTGTTTTTGGAAATTTCATCGTGGGTGAGTTTTTTCATAAAGCTTTCATAGAACAGATTACTAATCTCTTCTACGGTTTATTTCTTTCATTAGAGGTAATGCTAACTGTCCGCACGCTGCTGCAATATCATCTCCCTGAGTAAACCTTACTGTTACTGTTATATTTTTATTTCTCAATTCATCGGCAAAACTTTCAATCCTTGATCTTGGACTTGGCTTAAGTTCACCTGAAAATCCTTCCGGGTTCATATGTTCGAGAGAATTGAATGGAATGATATTTATTTTTGATGGTATTTCGCTGCATAGTCTTTTAAGGGCAATTATATCTTCATCCCTGTCATTAATATCTTTTAACATAACATATTCAAAGCTGATTCTTGTTCCGGTTGTTCGTGCGTAATATTTAACTGCATCTATATTTTGTTTCAAGGGATATTTTTTATTTATGGGCATTATCATAGTTCTGATATCATCAAAACAGGAATGCAAAGACAAAGCGAGCTTAACTTTTAAACCGGTATCTGCAAGATCAATAATTCTTGGAGCTATGCCTGCGGTTGAAACAGTGATTTTTTTCAAGCTTATCCCTTTTGTTAATTCATCTGCAAATATCATTAAAGATTTTACAACTGCATCAAAATTAAGAAGAGGCTCGCCCATTCCCATATAAACCAAATTAGTAATTTTATCTTTACCATAATCCTTTGCAGCAAGCGAATACTGATCAAAAATTTCCCCGGGCGTGAGATTTTTTTTGTAACCCATTAATCCTGTAGCACAAAATTTGCAATCAAGCGGGCAGCCTACTTGAGTTGATATGCAAAGTGTAGTTCTATTTTCTTCCGGAATGATTACAGATTCAATCTTATTTCCTTCCGAAGTTTCGAAAATAAATTTTTTTGTTCCGCTTGATGGTGAAATTACAGAATCAACATAATTTAAAGTTTTAAGTTCGCATTTATCTGCAAGTTCCTGCCTGATCTCTTTCGGAAGATTATTCATCAAAAAGAAATCATCAATCAAACGGTTATACATCCAGTGAAAAATCTGTGCACCTCTGAAAGATCTGTGTCCTGAAGAATGAAAATAATCTTTAAGTTCCTTCAGTGTTAATCCTTTTAGAAGTGTTTTTTTCTGTACCGGAGGTTCTTTCTCTGTTACTAAATTTTCCTCATCCATGCTGTAAATATAAAAAAAATGAGAAGTGCAGAAAATTGAATTAAACCACTATTGCATGAGTATCATATTTTTTGTTTTAATAATTTCACCGGCTTGAAGACGATAGAAATAAACTCCACCTGCTAAACCTCCATTAACAGATTTTGTATTCCAGGTTACTTCATATTCTCCCGACTCTTTAAATTCATTTACAAGTGTTGTTACTTCTCTTCCAAGTATATCATAAACTTTGAGATTTACAAATGACAATTTTGGAATTGCGAATTTTATTGTTGTTGAGGGATTAAACGGATTAGGGTAATTCTGATTTAATTCATAATCATTAATCATGGAAAAATTAATTAGTTCAACAGGAACAGTTGTTGAGTCCTCTATTATTGTTGTCCAAATGCTGAGTTGATTATTATGAAGCCGCATCCAGATGGGGTATATCATTCCGTTCATAGCGGCTATGTTTGTATAATCTCCAAAGAAGATTGAACTTGTTGGTGTAAAAGATGTTTCGCTTACTTTAAAATTTTCAAAAGTTTCTCCGCCGTCAGTTGATTTAGCTACAAAAACATCCGTCTCCATTTCAGATGTATTTCTTCTATCATAAAAGACAAAACACAAAAATCCTGTTGACTGATCGATTGTTGACCATACAAAGAATTGATGACGGGTTGTTAAATCATTGTTAACCTTAATGGGTGTAGTCCACGCATTTCCTTCATTAGTTGATTTAACAAGAAAAATATCTGTATTGGAGGTTCCATTTCGCTGATCCGACCAAACAATATAAACAGTTCCACGATATGAAGAATTACTAATATCGCACATTGTAATTGGCAATCCATTGCACCTGTAAATACCAGGAACATCTAAAGCCCAGCCGCCGGGAATATCTGAAACAAATTTATCAACGCCCCATGTTTCTCCTCCATCTGTCGATTTATCAAAAACCAATCCTTCAGGACCAGCCCAGCTTGTATAAATTTCTCCGGCAGGACCTATACAGGGAACCGCTCCTTCAGTTGTATTATCATCATCAACACAATCGCCGCTTATATCACTTATAGTTTTTGCATTACTCCAGGTTAATCCCTGGTCCATTGATTTTGAAAATTTTATTCTTGAACTGTCAGCTGAACCTGAACTTCCGTAATTATCAAACTCTGTCCATGTCATATAAATATTTCCACGGTATTGAGATTGAGTAAGATCAACTGCAAGCCATTCTTTATCCTGGTTTTTGGGAGATATAAAACCAACACCTGCTCCATCATTCCAGTTTAAGCCATTATCCGTAGATCTTTGAACAACAATTCTGTCAATCCAGTAACCGGAAACAGGATTAGAAAGGTGTGCATAATAAAGGTTTCCTGCACTATCAAATAAAACAACCGGATCACCCCAAACACCAAGCATTGAACTAAGATGAGATTCACTCCAATTTAATCCACCATTAGTTGAGAGATAAAAATGATCAATGTTTGCAGCAGCAGCAAGTATATTTGGATTAACAGGATTAATTGCAATGGTAACTTCTTCCGGGCTGAAGCTTTGAGATCCGTCGACGCGGATATTCTGAAATTGTGAGAAAGTGTTCGAGGATAAAATGATTCCAAAGCATAGAAGAAAAAATAAGTAATAATTTTTCATTTAGCTCTCCTTGATGTACTATATTTCAACTTAATTCAACCTAAGAATTTGATATTTCAAAACAAAACATAAAAAGCAATTATTGCTAAGCAAACTTTTATTAAAAATATTCTTGAATGAACTTAACGAAACAGACAAAATATTGTCTCTAATTAAAGATTCAATTACTGATTGCAAACTATTGCTATATCTTTTATTTTTAACATTAATATAAATTCCAAAAGGATTTATTACTTATCAGGTTACCAAAAGTAAAAACAATTTAAGGATAAAAATGAATTTTAATTTTACAGAAGAACAGCTAATGAGCCAGGAATCCGCAAGAGATTTTGCGCAGAATGAAATCGCACCCTCTGCAGTTGAACGCGATATTAAAGCAGAATTCCCGACAGAGATAGTAAAGAAACTTGGGAAACTTGGTTTTATGGGTATGATGGTCTCTCCTGAATACGGCGGTGCTGGAATGGATACAATTAGTTATGTACTTGCAATGATAGAAATATCCAAAGTTGATGCAAGCGTTGGTGTTATAATGTCCGTTAACAACTCACTTGTTTGCTGGGGTCTGGAGGAGTACGGCTCAGAGGCATTAAAGCAGAAATATTTAATTCCTCTGGCAATGGGGGAGAAGCTTGGTGCTTTTGCTCTTTCCGAACCGGAAGCCGGAAGCGATGCTACCCAGCAGCATACAACTGCAGATAAAGATAGAGACTTTTTTATTATAAACGGAATTAAGAACTGGACTACTTGTGGGACTACTGCAGATTTTTATCTTGTAATTGCAACAACTGATAAATCTAAAGGTTATAAAGGAATTTCAACCCTTCTAGTTGAAAAAGGAATCCAGGGTTTTGCACATGGGAAGAAAGAAGATAAGCTTGGGATAAGAAGTTCCGATACATGTTCTTTAACGTTTGAAAACTGCAAAGTACCAAAAGAAAATCTTCTTTGGGAAGAAGGTAAGGGTTTTAACTTTGCAATGAATACATTGAATGGGGGAAGAATTGGGATTGCTGCCCAGGCAATTGGTATTGCTGAAGCCTCATTTGATGCAGCTTTAAAATATTCTAAAGAAAGAAAAGCTTTTGGAAATATTATTTCAAACCTGCAGGCAATTCAGTTTAAACTTTCAGACATGGCAGTAAAAATTGATTGTGCAAAATTACTTACATTAAAAGCTGCAGCATTAAAAGATGCCAATAAACCTTATTATAAAGAAGCTGCAATGGCAAAATTATATTCCTCAAAAATTGC
>CAZECH010000011.1:0-19040 GCA_964510675.1 uncultured Ignavibacteriaceae bacterium | reverse complement strand
TAATTCAATGCTTGTTCCGGATTGGGCAACCTGGGATGAATTCCGAAGGCTTGAAGGACTGGGTTTAACAATGTACGGACAAATGACTGCAGGAAGCTGGATTTATATAGGCACTCAAGGAATTCTGCAAGGGACTTATGAAACATTTGCTGAATGCGGCAGAAAATATTTTTCCCAAAGAGATCCCGAGTTGGCGGGAAATGGTAATCTTAAAGGAAAATTTCTTTTAACAGCCGGGCTTGGAGGAATGGGCGGTGCTCAACCATTAGCAGCTACTATGAATGGAGCTGCATTTCTTGGAGTTGAAGTTGATGAAGCCCGAGCTAAAAAAAGAGTTGATACGGGTTATCTTGATACAGTATCTTACAATATTGATGAAGCACTTAATCTTGTTCTTAAAGCAAAAGAAGAAGGAAGAGCTTACTCTGTTGGATTGATTGGCAATGCAGGAGAAATCCTTCCTGAGATAATTAAAAGAAATGTTATTCCTGACATTGTTACAGACCAAACTTCTGCTCATGATACTCTAAATGGTTATGTTCCAATGGGAATGAGTTTTCGTGAAGCTCAATCTTTAAGAAAAGAAAATCCAGACGAATATATAAAACTATCTAAAAAAACCATTGTACAGCATGTAAAAGCTATGTTGGAATTTCAGAAGCTTGGCTCTATCGTTTTTGATTACGGAAATAACATCAGAGGTGAAGCAAAGGATAATGGAGTTGAAAGTGCATTTGATATTCCAGGGTTTGTTCCTGAATTTATAAGGCCGCTGTTTTGCGATGGCAAAGGTCCTTTCAGATGGGTAGCTTTATCAGGAAATTCAGAAGATATTTATGTAACGGACAATGCCGTTAAAGAAACTTTTCCAGAAAATAAATCTTTGTGCAACTGGATAGATCTTGCCCAGGAGAAAGTTCAATTCCAGGGTTTACCTGCAAGAATCTGCTGGCTTGGATACGGTGAAAGAGCAAGGATGGGAAAAATATTTAACAATCTTGTTGCGACAGGAAAAGTAAGTGCGCCGATTGTAATCGGAAGGGATCATCTTGACTGCGGTTCCGTTGCTTCTCCAAATAGAGAAACAGAGAATATGAAAGACGGAAGTGATGCAATTGCTGACTGGCCGATTCTTAATGCAATGTTAAATGCAATCGGCGGTGCAAGCTGGGTTTCTGTTCATCATGGTGGCGGTGTCGGAATAGGAAAATCAATTCATGCAGGTATGGTTGTAGTTGCAGACGGAACCCAAGAAGCAGAGAAAAGACTTGAAAGAGTTTTGACTTATGATCCCGGTATGGGAATAGTAAGGCATTCTGATGCTGGATATGAGGAAGCAGTACAAAATGCTGAACAATTTAAAATAAAAATTCCAATGATTAAAAAATAAAGGTTGAATATGAAAGTTAAAGTATTAGTCGCTGATAAATTCCCTGATAAACACATCCAGCAGTTAAAAGATATGGACCTTGATGTTGTTTATTCACCCAAACTCGGAGAAAATGATCTTCCCGAAGCTGCAATAGAATCTGATATACTTGTAGTACGATCAACAATCGTTAATGCAGATACTATTAATAAAAGTAAAAACTTGAATTTGATAATACGTGCAGGTTCAGGTGTTAACAATATTAATATCCCGGCTGCCAATCAGAAAGGAATTTATGTAGCGAATTGTCCCGGTATGAATTCCGTTGCAGTTGCCGAACTGGCAATGGGACTAATGATATCGCTTGATAGAAGAATCCCAGATAATGTTATTGATTTCCGGAATGGTAAATGGAATAAAGGAGAATATTCCAAAGCTGAAGGTTTGATGGGGAAGAATCTTGGAATTATAGGTGTGGGAAATATCGGTAAAGAAGTAGCAAAGAGAGCACTTGCTTTTGGAATGAATGTTTACGGGAAAGATATTTCTAGAATTGAAGGAGTAATGATA
The DNA here is from genome assembly GCA_964510675.1 of uncultured Ignavibacteriaceae bacterium. Taxonomy (GTDB): domain Bacteria; phylum Bacteroidota; class Ignavibacteria; order Ignavibacteriales; family Ignavibacteriaceae; genus RBG-16-34-14. The sequence continues at coordinate 17,101 of CAZECH010000011.1, read as the reverse complement.
AAAGATTTTTCGGAGATGGACCAGATAATTCCGATGTGCGATATAATCACAATCCATCTTCCTTCAACTCCTCAAACAAAAGGCTTGTTCAACAAGCAAATGTTTAGCTATATGAAACCGAACTCACTTTTAATTAATACATCGCGCGCAGATGTAATTGATGAAGATGCTTTGCTTGAAGCTATAAAAGAAAAAAATGTCCGTGCTGCTGTAGATGTATTCAAAGGTGAACCGGAAGGAAAAGCCGGTGAAGTAAGATCGAAATTACAGGATAATCCGAATATTTATGTAACACATCATATAGGTGCTTCAACAGAGCAGGCGCAGGATGCTGTTGCTGATGAAACAATCAGGATTATTAAAGATTATGTCCACAGTGGAATTATAGCTCACTGGGTAAACCGGGCTAAAGTAACAGACGCTAAATACCAATTAGTTGTTAAACATTATGATAAGCCGGGAGTTCTAGCTTCTATTCTTGCAGTAATAAGAGATGGAAACATAAATATCGAAGAAATTGAGAATATAATTTTTGATGGTGGTGTTGTTGCCTGCTGCACTATGAAATTAAAAGCTCCTGCTACTGCAGATATGTTAAAGCAAATGAATGAAAATAAGAATGTATTGAGTGTTTCTCACGTAGCGATTTAATTTTTTTAGAGGCTGTATCATAAGCTTTAGTTCGTCAGTCTGAGCGGAGTCGAAGATTGACATTTTGGCTTGAATTCACACTTCGACCTTCGCTCAGTATGACGGTAGAATTACTTATGAGACAGTCTCTTATTTTCCAATTAAACAAACTGTACTTCAGTAATATCATTCACCATCCCGTGGAAATAAGGCAATCTTAATATCTGATTTATCCCTTCTCTATCTTGCTCATCAAATTTAAAAATGAAAGAAGAAATATTCGACCTGATATATTCTATTGAGGTTGTAGACAATTTATTATCAAATTCACTCTTCTCAAATCTCTCATAGATTGTTGGTTCAATTCCTTCCAGGTTTTTAATAAAATTATCCAGCATACTTTTATCTGAAGACGCAAAAACATAATTCACTAATGGAAGAGAAAAAGTATCAACAAATATTTCTGAAAAACTAATACCTTTATTGAATCTGTCATCAATAAAATTTTCATCTCCGGTTATTAAAAGATTTTTTTTATCAGCTTTATTCAAATCTGTAATTATCTCAATCTCTATATCAGTTCCATATATCTCTTTAAATAAAATTTTAGAAAGCAAAACTTCCTGTGATGAAACATCTCCAGCCAAACTGATTTTATTGATTGATTTTTCTTCTTCAGAACCTTGCCAATTGGCAGGCAGGTAATAGATATATGAATTGCAAAGTGATCCCTCAAATGAAATTCCATATTTATCTGAAATGTTTATTCCTTTATGCTTAATTAAATCCATCACGGGAATTAATCCAACGGAAGAATTATCCTTTTCGACCCTTTGCATTATTTGGGCTGAGGGAAGGAAAGAGACTTTAAATTTTAAATCATCTGGGAAACAGGAAGTTATGACTCTTGTAAAAACATTATCGGGCAGAATGATATTCATAAAAAGTTCAAGAGTAAGTGCAAGAGCAAGTTAGTTTTTTCCTTCTTGAACTTGCTCTTGAACCTGAACTTGTTTTAGTCTTTCGATTTAATACGTGCAGCTTTACCGGAAAGGTTTCTTAAGTAATAAAGCTTAGCTCTTCTTACCTGCCCTTTCTTTAGAATCTCTATCTTTGCAATCTTGGGAGAGTATAAAGGAAAAATTCTCTCGACACCAACACCACTTGAGATTTTACGGACAGTAAAAGTTTTATTAACTCCCTCACCTCTTAAACTGATTACATCACCTTCAAAAGACTGGATTCTCTCTTTATCACCTTCTATAACTCTTACCTGAACTTTAATATGATCACCGGATCTGAAATCCGGAATATCAGTCCTTATTTGATCTGGTATTATTTTATTGAAATCAATCATCTTTTTCTCCATTAATTATTAAACTCTTTCCATTTTTTAGTTAAAATTTCAGATTGTTCTTCTTTCCATTTCCTGATTTCTTTGTCATTCCCGGATAACAAAACACCCGGAACTTTCATTCCTTTATATTCAGCAGGACGAGTAAAATTTGGTGCCTGTATTTTTTCTCCATCCTGAAAAGAATCATTCAGTGCAGATTCACTATCATTCAGAACACTAGGTATCAACCTTACGACAGCATCAATCATTAGAAGAGCAGGAAGCTCGCCTCCAGTTGCAATAAAATTCCCGATTGAAAATTCATCGGAAGCAAATCTCTGCCGGACTCTATCATCTATATCTTTATAGTGACCGGTAATAAAAATCAGGTTTTGCAAAAGAGAAAGTTTATTCGCGTCCTTTTGGTCAAAAATTTTCCCACCCGGGGATGTGAATATAATTTTATCGTAAGCTCTCTCTTCTAATAACTTCTCAATACAATCGAAGAACGGTTCAGGTTTAAGAACCATCCCGGCTCCGCCGCCGAACGGCTTATCATCAATCTGTTTATGCTTATCATGTGCATAATCCCGAAGATTATGAATATGAATTTCTATCTTACCTTTATCCTGTGCTCTTTTTATTATGCTTGTTTTTAGAGGACTAACAAGCAGATCGGGGACAGCAGATAAAAGATCAATCCTCATCATTGTCGTATAATTCCTCGACCGGCCTTAGGTACAATATTTTTTTTGATGAATCGAATTCTTGAATGTAGTCATGAACAGCCGGGATTAAAATCTCGTTACCGTTTACATCTTTAATAATATAAACATCATTTGATGGTAAGGATAAAACATCTCTAACCTTTCCAATTTCAACATTATTTTTAAGAACAGTACTGCCGATTAGGTCATGAACAAAATAATGACCTTTTGGCAGCTTAATCAAATCTTTATCATCAATAAAAATTTCTTTCCCTTTAAGTATATCTGTACTTTTCCCATCATTAAAATTTTTAAACTTAATTAGAAAATTATCATCAGACCTTTTCAATTTATCAATTAAGAATTCTTTCTTGATTCCAAAAAAATCTATATAGACTTTTTTAAGATTGAAAAGATGTCTAGGAAAGTCTGTAAACAAATTAATTTTTACAAAACCTTCGCTGCCGGAAGCAGAAAGAATTTTAGCAAATAAATAATATTCTTTCACCTAAAAAATCGTATCAAATCCTTAGTCAAGAATTTCAAGGATTGCTCTTTTCCCTTCTTTAGCCGCAATAGCAGTCAATAGTGTTCTCATTGCCTGTGCTGTTTTACCCTGTTTACCGATAACTTTACCAACATCATCTGCCTGAACTTTGAGTGAAAGGACTACCTTTTTATCTTCCGGTGTCTTTTCATCTACTTCCACGCCGTCAGGGTTATCCACAAGATGTTTAGCGATGAATTCGATGAATTCTTTCATAGAAGAAACCTCCTATATTAAAGCCAGGGAGCTTATGATAATTGAGGTACAGAAATCCCAAGGATCTGATGACAATCCGCCGGGCGGATTACATTTGTCAACCGGAATTTTCCTCAGAAGCAGCGCCCTTTACTTCTGCTGTACTTTTTATATTACTTTCTTCTTTAGAAACCTGTTCACCTTTTTGTTCTGATGCCTCTGCTTTTTTTGATTTCTTCTTAGATGTTTTGGTTTTTGATTTTGCTTCCTGCAATTTAGTCCACTTATCCATCTCAGAATTAATCTGTTCTTCACTTAATTTGCGACGTGTCAGCTCCCGCTTTAAGGTAATGCCTTTTTGCTTTAGTAAACTTTTTACCGTATCGCTTGGTTGAGCTCCTTTATTCAGCCAGTATAAAACTCTGTCTTCTTTTATATCAACTGTATGGGGTTTTGTTAAAGGATTATAAAGTCCAACAGCTTCAAGAAATTTACCATCGCGTGGAGACCTGGAATCTGCTGCAACAACTTTATAAACCGGTTGTTTCTTTTTTCCCATCCTTCTTAGTCTTAATTTAACAGGCAATTACTTTTTCCTCCGTTTTTTTCTAATTGAATTTAAGATTATTAATTAAAGAACCTTTCCTTGACATTTGTCCGATCATTTTTTGCATTTCATTAAATTGTTTAATCAGTCGGTTAATATCCTGCACCGATGTACCGCTACCTCTTGCAATTCTTTTACGCCTTGATCCATTCAGAATTTTAGGAGTTGATCTTTCTTCAGGCGTCATTGAATTAATAATTGCTTCAACTTTAATGAGCGCTTTTTCATCAACATTAGCACTTTTTATCTGGGAGCTAATTCCAGGAACCATTGCTAAAATGGATGAAAGTGAACCCATTTTCTTGATTGCTTTAATTTGGTTAAGAAAATCGTCAAAATCAAATTTATTTTTACGTAATTTTTCTTCCAGCTTCCCGGCTTCAATCTCATCAATATTCTCCTGAGCTTTTTCAACTAATGAAATTATATCACCTTTACCTAAAATCCTTGAAGCCAGTCTATCTGGGTAAAAAGTATCCAAATCACTCAATTTCTCACCATTACTGATGAATTTAATAGGTTTTCCAACTACCGAACGAATTGAAAGCGCAGCTCCACCTCTTGAATCTCCATCAAGTTTAGTGAGGATAATTCCATCATAGTTAACAATATCATTAAATGCTTTTGCTGAATTTACTGCATCCTGCCCGGTCATAGAATCAACAACAAACAAAATTTCTGTTGGTTTCGTTACCTCCTTAATCTTTGCAACTTCATTCATCATGTCTTCATCAACATGAAGTCGTCCCGCTGTATCAATGATTATTGTATCAAGATGATTTTCTTTTGCATGACTGAGAGCAAGTGAAGCAGTCTTCAGTGTATCTTTTTCTTCTAATGAAAAAACAGGAACACTTATTTGATTACCCAGCATTTTTAATTGCTCAATTGCAGCGGGTCTGTAAATGTCTGCAGCAACCAGCAATATTTTTCTCTTCTTTTCTTTTAATTTTTTCGCAAGCTTTGCGCTGAAAGTTGTTTTGCCGGATCCCTGTAAGCCAACAATCAAAATTACCGTAGCACCAGACGGATTTATATTCAGTTCAGCTTGATTACCGCCAAGCAGCAAAGTCAGTTCATCATAAATTATTTTTGTGATCAACTGCCCGGGTGAAACAGAAGCAATAACTTCTTTTCCAAGAGCTTTAGCAGAAACATTTTCTATAAATTCTTTTGCAACTTTGTAATTTACATCTGCATCAAGAAGTACCCGTCTGATTTCACGAAGTGTATCGGAGATGTTATTTTCGGTAAGCCTTCCCTGCCCACGAATTTTTTTTAATGCAACATCAAGCTTAAGTGATAAATCTTCAAACATTTTTTATATCATCTCCAAATAACATCAATTCTATTGCGCTTTAAGTGCATTAGCACCTGAAACAATTTCCAGGATTTCCTTAGTGATAGCCGCTTGTCTTTCCTTATTATAAGTTAATTGAAGAGTACGGATCAGTTCTCTGGCATTAGTTGTTGCATTGTCCATTGCAGTCATTCTTGCACCAAGTTCAGCAGCATTAGATTCGAGAAAGATTCTCCACATCTGCGCTTTCAGATGCTTGGGTAGAAGATAATTAAAAATTGATTCCTGATCAGGCTCAAAAATATAATTTGGTTTAATCTTTTTTTCTTCAGAATTATTTTCTTTAACAGGGATAGGAAGAAACTGTTCTGTTACAATTTTCTGCTGAATAACAGATTTAAACTCATTATAAATAATAACAACTTTGTCAACTTTGCCTTCAAGATACATTTGAATTAGTTGTTTCGAAGTTGATAAGGCCGAATCATATTTAAGACTATTAAAAATACCTACAGATTGTCCCGCAAGATTATAATTTCTCCTGCTGAAGAATTCGTATCCTTTCCTTCCTGTACAAAACACTAAAGAATTAATTGATTCATTCTTAAGTTTCTCAATATACCTTGCGGATTCTCGTATAATATTTGTATTGAACGCTCCGCATAAACCTCTGTCGGCAGTTACAACAACAACGGCTATATTCTTTATTGTTCTTGGAACGAGGTATTGATTAGTAGTAGCAGCATCTTCAGTTACAAGATGTGAGAGCATAGTATAAATTTTTCTTGCATAAGGCCGGGCATTTATTATTCCCTCCTGAGCTCTTCTTAATTTAGCAGCAGCAACCATTTTCATAGCTTTGGTTATCTGCTGTGTATTTTTAACACCTTTAATTCTTCTCTTTATGTCTCTTAATGTTGCCATCTGATTTTGTTAAGCACTTTTCTTAAAGATTGTTAAAAATTCATCGGCTGCTTTTTTTATTTCTTCCTTAGTTGAATCACTGAGATCTTTTTCTTTTTTAATATTCTCAAAAATGCTATTGTATTTAACAGCAATAAATTCAAGAATTTCTTTTTCGAATTTTTTTATATCATGAAGAGGAATAGAATCAAGGTAACTGTTAGTCCCGAGGTACATACTTACAACTTGTTTCTCGATAGGAACAGGTGAGAATTGTCCCTGCTTCAGAAGCTCAACAAGTCTCGCTCCTTTTGCAAGAACACGCAAAGTAATTTTATCGAGATCAGAACCAAATTTTGAAAAAGCTTCAAGTTCTCTATATTGAGCAAGATCAGTCCTTAATGAACCTGCTACTTTTTTCATTGCTTTAATCTGAGCATTACCTCCAACTCGGGATACTGAAATACCAACGTTAATTGCAGGACGAACACCTGCATTAAACAAATTGGATTCAAGATAAATCTGTCCATCGGTAATTGAAATTACGTTTGTAGGAATGTAAGCTGAAACATCCCCCTGTTGTGTTTCAATAATTGGTAAAGCTGTTAAGCTTCCTCCACCAAGATCATCACTCAGCTTTGATGCTCTTTCTAATAATCTTGAATGCAAATAAAAAACATCGCCGGGATAAGCTTCACGTCCCGGAGGTCTGCGAAGTAATAGAGAGAGTTCTCTGTAAGCAGCAGCTTGTTTTGAAAGATCATCGTAGATTACTAAGGCATGCTTTCCGTTATCACGAAAGAATTCCCCCAGACTTGCGCCGGCGTATGGAGCAATAAACTGAAGCGGTGCAGGTTCTGAAGCTGATGCTGAAATTACAGTTGTATATTTCATTGCATCGTGTTCCTGTAACTTAGCAACAACCTGTGCAACAGTGGAACTCTTCTGGCCAATAGCAACATAAACACAATAAACCGGTTTAATTCCTAATTTAGCTGCTTCTTCAGTATGTGTATATTTTTGATTTATAATTGTATCAATTGCTACTGCAGTTTTGCCTGTCTGCCTGTCACCAATTATTAATTCTCTTTGCCCTCGTCCAATAGGAATCATTCCATCAATCGCAGCTATTCCGGTTTGAAGCGGTTCCTTAACCGGCTGCCTCTGTATAACTCCAAGCGCTTTTCTTTCAATCGGATAAAACTTTTTTGTATTGATATTACCTTTTCCATCAATTGGAATACCGAGCGGGTTAACAACTCTTCCAAGCATCTCTTCACCTACAGGCAAGGAAGCCACTCTTTTTGTTCTTTTTACTGTATCACCTTCTTTTACTAAAGCTGATTCACCAAAAAGAACGCACCCGACACTATCTTCTTCAAGGTTAAGTACCATAGCGAAAACATCATTTGGAAATTCAACCAGTTCACTTGACATAACTTTTGAAAGCCCATATACTCTTGCGATACCATCACCAACCTGCAACACAGTTCCAACGTCATAAATATCTACTTCACTTTCAAAACCGGATAATTGTTTTCTAAGTATTGCAGATATTTCATCAGGTCTGACTTCAGCCATTTTTCTATCCTTTTAAATTCTTTTTTAGTTTAGTTGAACACTACCTTGTAAAAATTCTTTTCTTAAAAGTTCAAGTTGATGTTTTACAGAGGCATCGTAAACAGTATCACCAACTTTAGCTACAAACCCTCCGACGATTGTTTTATCAACTTTAAAATTGAGATACGTTCTTTTGTTAAGAATATTATCAAGCCTGCTTTTTAATTTTGTTTTTTGTTCATCAGTAAAATCGAAAGAGGTTTTCACTTCAACGCTTATTTGTTCTAGCTTTTCATCTTTAAGCTCAAGAAATTTAGCTATTATACTTGGAAGAAGACTCTCACGACTCTTTTCTACAACAAACCTTATAAAATTTATTGAATCCCCTGATATTTTCTCCTGGAAAATTTCACTTAAAATATTTTTTTTCATCTCAAGTTTAATAACCGGGCTTTCAAGAAGATTTCTCAATTGTGAACTTGAGTTAATTGCTGATCGAACCAATTCCATATCTTCAGCTATCTGTTCAAGATTATTCTTCTCCGAAGTTAAATCAAGAAGTGAGTTTGCATAGCGTGTTGATACTTTGGTTTCAGCCATTATTAATTCCTGGTAATATCATCAATGTACCTGTCAACAAGCTTCTGGTTGGAATCTTTATCAAGATTTTCATGTAATATTTTTTCAGCACTCTGAATTGCAATCTCAGCTACCTTTGTCTTTAATTCATTGAAAACATCTTCTTTCTTTTGTTCAATTTCAGCAGAAGCATCCTCAATTATTTTCTTTGCTTGTTCCTTACTTTCTTTAATCATCTGGTCTTTAAGCTTCTCGGCATAAACACGGCTTTGGTCGATAATTTTTTTAGATTCTTCCTCTACCTTTAATAAAGATGCCTGATTTTCATTAAGAATTTTTTGAGCTTCCTCTTTTGCCTGCTCAGCTTTTTCAAGAGATTCTTTTACTGTATTCTCTCTTTCATTTAATGCTGTAAGAATAGGTTTCCAGGCAGTCTTTCTGAGGATTAAAAGCAGAATCAAAAAAGTAATGACAGTCCAAACAACAAGCCCCGGATTGATATCAACCAAGCTTCCACCACCTTCTGATGAAAGCGCAATAACTGCTAAATAAGCTTTAAACATTATTATTCCAACTTTTATTTAAGGAATAAATTTAATTAAGTTTTTACTGCTAATAGAATACAAATTACAAGTGCAAAGAAAGCAATACCTTCGATAAGAGCAGCAGCAATGATCATTGCTGTTCTAATTGGTCCGGCAGCTTCAGGTTGTCTTCCCATTGCTTCTAAAGCAGAAGCGGCAAGTTTACCAATTCCTAATCCTGCTCCAATTACTGAAATAGCGGCGCCAATTCCGGCACCTAACCAAGCTAAATCCATATTTTTCTCCTAAGTTTTTATTTACAGTTATAAGATTTTAATGTTCCTGATGAACTGCCATTCCAATAAACAGAGATGACAGCATTGTAAAAATATACGCCTGAATTACCGAAACCAGTATTTCAAGTAAATAGATAAATAAAGCAAACCCTACAGATACAGGTACAACATAAATTGATTTCATAATAAAAATTAACCCAATTAAAGAAAGAATAACTACATGACCCGCTGTCATATTTGCAAAAAGACGAATGCAGAGTGCAAAAGGTTTAGTGAACAATCCAAGAATTTCTACAACAATGATTAATGGTAAAAGCGGTATCGGCATTCCGGATGGAATTAATCCTTTGAAGTATCCAAAAAATCCATGATTAATTATACCCCCAATCTGTGTAGCAAAAAAAGTGAAACCAGCCAGAGTAGCTGTTACGGCAATATTGCTTGTAACTGTTGCAGTAAAAGGTACCAAACCGATGAAATTGCTGAAGAGAACAAAAAAGAAAACTGTTAAAAGGTAAGGAAGAAATTTTTCATAACCATTACCAATAGATGGTTTCACAATTTCATCTTTGACAAAAACAATGATAATTTCCAGAAAATTAGTTAATCCTTTTGGTATAAGTGATTTTCGATAACTTTTTGCAACCGAAGAAAGTATGACTATCAAAACCAAAGCGACTACCCATAAAAAGACTACATGTTTTGTAATTGATAAATCTAAACCGAATATTTCAAAGTGAGGAAGGTAAACCTTTCCCAGAGGTTCAAAATCCAGATAATCCCCATCCATTATATGATGAAGAATCCAATCACTACCACCACTTCCAGAATGTTGCGCCAGAGTATCTTTTACTATCAAAGTATCAGCAGACATAAACTCAGTTTTTTAATAAATTCAAGTAAAAAACTTCAACTATCATATAAAAAATGTAAAAAGTGAAGATTGAAAATATATAACTATTACGATTTATATCCAAAAAAATCAGGGAAATTAAAATAACTGAGAGAAATAGCAAAAGTCGTATAATCATTGACCCAAATATGATTTTTATAAACGTTTTTTCGCTTTTTTCAATACTGATTTTTGCTGAAATCATGCCTGAAAGGAAATTACATGTTGTGATCCAGAAACCAATTTGAACAGAGAAGAATTCTGAATAAGAAAGGATATCTGCAAAATATAAAATTGAAATACCACCAAAAAAAATCGGAATTATGATTAAAACAATCAGAAAAAATCTTTTTGTTTTAATCATTGACCCGATTTAATAACTTGTTTAATAAAATTATAAAGAGCAGCAAAAACTCCCAGGAAAGAACAAGCTATTGTTAACCATGGGGAAGTATTAAGTTTACCATCGAGCCATATACCTAAGAATGCCATTACTGCAACAGTCACAGCAAGCTGAAGTCCTGAACCGAGGTAAGGAGCATAATCCTTTAGATAATTACCGGAAGTATTCTTCTTACCAGAATCTTCCTTCATAATTATTTTATTAATGGAGGAGGTACATTAGGTTTAATTGTTGATGAACCTTCATCCATTTTGCTGTTACCATCGAATTTAGCGCCGGCTTCTATTACAAGAATTTTTGCTACAAGATCACCTTTTAAAATTGCTTTACCTTCCAGTACAACTTTTTCTTTAGCATTTAGTTTACCAACAACCTTCCCTCCGACGGTAATTATATCGGCATTTATCTCACCGTTAATGTCCCCGCTTTCACCAATAGTAACATTACCGTTTACATTAACATCACCTTTTACTGTTCCATCTAATCTTACATTCCCTTTGCTGGAAAGTTTTCCTTCGATAAGTACACCCGAGCTAATGATTGTTACTTCATCACCATTTTCAAATGTTTTCGGTTTCATCAATTTATCATCTCCTTTTATTGGTTGTAGAATAAATTTTCCGGATTAACCGGTTGCCCGTCTTTCCAAATTTCAAAATGTAAATGAGGTCCTGTTGTTATTTCACCGGTATTTCCGCTCAATGCAATTAATTCTCCCTGGTTAACATTTTCTCTTGGTTTCTTTAATAAAGTTGAACAATGTTTATAAACTGAAATATAACCATCCTGATGATTAATTATAATCATGAAACCATCTTTAACAGTATAATCAGCAAAAACAACATAACCTGAAGCTGAAGAAAAAACCGGAGTGCCTACTTTTACAACATAATCAATACCTGTATGACCTTTTTCACTATTAAATTCTCTGCTTATAAAACCATTTACAGGTTTAATGAAGTAGTGAATTTCCAGCGGATCTTTTATAAGAGAATTTAATAAATCTCTAAATACATAAAAAATATTTCCACCTCTTTTTTTCTTTACTGAATTCGAATCTCTCTTTATATATAAAGATTCAAGCAGTGAAGAATCTCCCAGCATTACTGCATATCTTAATCTTTCGTTTGTTGATTTAAGACTCTCCAGTTCTTTTGAAAGAAAAATCATACGGCTATTAAGTTCTTCAATTTTCTGAATTTCCTCAGATGAAAATTTTTTATCGTTAGGAAAAACCATATCGCCAAATGGAGTTATGGAAAAAAATAAATATCCAAGGAGAGCAATTAACAGAGTATATACAAATAGTATGGCAGCGATTTTCGTTAATGAAAATCTCCGGGATTTAGTGCCCGTTGCTGAATTCCCCGGGATAATAAGTATAAAAAAACTACTAAGTTTTTTCAAGGATTCAAAAAATTTCACTTAAAAACTCAATTAAATTTTTTCAATATGTCTTCAAATTTAATTTTTCCTTTGCGAATTAAAGTAAGTTTGCTATTACTCAAATCTACAACGGTTGAGGATTCATGCAACAGATTTTTATCAGAATAAAATATAGTGTCAACTTCAGAACCAAATTCATCCCTGATCATATTCGGATCAACAAAAGGTCTCTCTTCGTTTCTGTTCACACTGGTTGATATCATCGGCATATTAATGGCGTTTAATAGTTTCAGGCAAAACCTGTTATTTGGAATCCTGAAAGCTGCTGTTTCAATATTTAATATTTCAGAAGTTTTTTTATTTAATTTAAGAACTACTGACACCGGGTTCGGCCAGATTGATATTAAAAAATCAAGATGCTTCTCAGAATGGATATCAATGTATGTTAAAAGATTATCAACATTATTTATAAGATAAATGTACTTTTTTTCCGATGATCTTTTTTTAATATTATCAATTTTGTTTACTGCCTCTTCATTAAATGGATTAGCAGCAAAGCCATAAATAGTATCTGTTGGATGTATAAAAATTGTTCCCTCAAAATATAATTTTCTTGCCTTCTGAACAGCTTCATCTACTTCAATATCAATATTGTATAATTCTGCAATACCTGTTTTAAGCACTAAATATCTTCCCTATTTGTTCAATAACAATTTCAGGTTTTAATTTTTTACCGCAATCAAATGTACTTATTGGACATTTATCATAACCATGTATACCACAAGGCTTACAAGATAAATCATCAAAACTTAAATAGCTACTTTTTTCGTTATATGGATAAAAACCAAACTTAAATGTAGTAGAACAATATAATGTCAAAACCGGAATATTTGCACACATTCCCATATGCGTTGGAGCACTATCATTGCAAACCAAGAGCTTTACTTTTTTCAACAGTTCTATTACTTCCAGCAATGAAAACTTACCAGCCATGGATATAACATTTATACTATTTTTTGATTGCAATTCTTCGCAAATTTTTTTGTCTTTTTCACCACCTATTAATATAATTTTATAATCTTTAAAAACTGTAATTACTTCTTCAATATGTTCAACCGGATATTGTTTTGTATTCCAGATACTTCCTGGGGCAATTGCAATTGTATTAATACCAATATTATTTTCTTTAATAAATTTATCAACATTTTCTTTAACATTTAAATTAATATTTAACTCAGGTTTAATTTTCCAGCTTTTTTCATCATATTTATAACCTATCAAGTCTAAATTTCTTTGAACTTCATGAGCCTGGTAATTATAAGGAATAAGATTTTTATAAACATGTCTTAAGCTACTGATTTCAAATCCATAACTTTCCCGCACATCTGATAATAAAACAATTAAAGATGTTCGTGTAGAACGATGCGGAGAATAAAGTTTCGTATAGTTTCTTTCTTTTATCTTTTTCGAGAAACTAAAAACAGAAAATATAGATTTATGTTTGCCTCTTTTATCAAGAATTATAACCTCATTTACACATTGGGCAGATGAAAAAATACTTTCTGTTAAAGGGTTTGCAACAACATCAATAATACTATCAGGATAAATCTCTTTAAGTTTCTGAAGCATAGGTAAAGTAAGAATCGCATCCCCAATAAAAGCAGTTTGTATTACAAGAATTTTTTCCACTTTCAATATTTCCATATTTTATGCATCCAGAACCATTGCTCAGGATTTTTCCTTATATATTTTTCAAGAAAAGTAGTATGTCGTTGACTTATTTCAACGATCTTTTCCTCTTCATTCTCCGGCAAATTTCTTAAATCTATCTCTTCCAACACAACTTTGTAACTATAATCCGGTTGTCTTATTGTTAATCCATAAATTATTGGGGCTCCGGTTTTAGCTGCAAGCATAGCAGGGCCGGAATACGCAGGAGTATCAATATTAAAAAATTTAACTCTCATTCCCTTAGATGGCCCACGTTGATCAGCTACCATAGCAATAATATTTTTATTCTTCAACTCCTTATAAACTTGTCTTATCGATATGCCCAAAGGTACAACTTTATTTATCCATTTTGTCCTCATTTTGTTAAGCCAGTTATTTACAAAGGGATTCCGCTGAGATTTAACAACTACGTGAAACGGTATATTTATTCTTGTACTAACAGAAGTCGCAATTAATTCCCAATTCCCAAAATGTGCTGAAAGAAGAATAACGCCATTCCCAATTTCATATTTAGTTTTAATAAGATCTGCATTAATAATTGGTAAAATATTTATAATATCTTCCCTGCTCATGATGGGCATACACATAATTTCAACAAAACTAATTAAAAAATTTTTATAACAGGAGAAAGCTATCTTTTTAATTTTATTTCTATCCAGTTCAGGAAATGCTTTTTGCAAGTTAGTAAAAACAACCTCTTTCCTGATAGGAATTAAATAAAAAAATAAACAGGCTAATGGTGCAGAAAATTTCCTGGAAAATTTTAATCCGCAAAAACGAAAGAGATAGCTAAAAAGCAGAAATAAAATGTACTCTAAAATATTCTGCATTAGTTAATTAAATAATAAAAATAAATTTAAACATCAGGTAGGAAAATAATTAAATAGGATGACAATAAAATCATTCATCCTAAATAATAAGATTCAGATATTCCGTATCCTTCGTTCCCAATTATCGTCACGAAGTTCACCCCGAGCTGTAGAATGAACCAGCTGATAGTCAGAGAAATTTGTCATGTCGGCAAATATAAAAAATACTCCACCTTCAATTTCATTATACCGCCAAATCTCATAAGGCTTAGAATCAATCTGGTTTGGAAATCTTTCTATTTCACTTGGTTCCCCATATTTCAGATAAACTCTACCCCTATCAGATTTCCAGCCTTTTTTGCCCAAAGCTGAAAATTGCTGGTTACTTTTCTGAATTCTATCCAGGTATTCTATAAGATATTCATTTCTCGATGTAGAAGGATCGGTGTCTCTTATATTCCAGAATTGATTCAAAAATTTCTGTTTACCTTCTATACTGTTCAATGAATTATATTGTTCAATTTCCTGAGATGTGGCAATATATTCTGATTGTTCAAATAAATCATCCAATTCCTCTTCAGACATTACGCCGAACTGTGAAGCAAAGACATCAGAAATTTCTCCTTCAAGGGAATCAACAACTACAACTGAAGGATTAAGCATAAAAAACTTTTTAGCTGAAGATACACCATAATTGCCAGTACTATCTATTAGAGTTATAATAAGTACATATGTATCGGTGGGTAGTTTATTAAGAACAACTGTTCCTACCTCAACTCGCGAGCTTACTTTCGTTTTTATCTGTTTGGATTTATTAAAAACTAATTTTCCTCTGCTGTTATAAACCAGAGTATTTAGAATTAATAGATTTTCGTGATTAATAGTTTCCAGATTATATATTTCAAAATAATGAAAAAGTACAGGTTGAGCTTCACCATAAACAGACGCTGGCATTGGAATTACTTCATATGTATTTTTATAGAAAATAGAATTAATATTAGGACTATCCTGAGTAATTTTGGAAGCAAGTTGAATATTACTTAAAGTGATATTACTATCAATAAAAGGTTTTATATTTAAATATTCATTATACGTTTTCCCATTAATGCTGTTTGATGAATCCTTTCCACTAACAGTACATCTATACACACCTGAAGGTAAAACAAAACCAACAACTCCAACCAGACTATTTTCAATATTTAAAGTATCTTTCATCTCATGAGAAATTCTCCATTCTCTGTTTACAATCTGATTTTGCGAAGATGAGTCTATTATTTCTATACTTAATAAACCCTCAATAATAAACGATGAATCTTTAAATTGTTTTATTAAACTGTTTTGTCCAAATGAATAATAAAACTCAACGTAGTTTGCAGTTGAATCATAAGCGAATTGCGAATAATCGAAATCAAATTCAAACTTTTTATCCTGAGACTTAACAAATGAAGTGAGAAAAAGGCAGAAAAAAATTAATAAAGATTTTTTCATACACAAAATATATCAATAAGATTATATAATAAAAAAGGCGTCCATAACGGACGCCCTTAAGTTTAAATTTTCAGATGATTATTCGATACCTAGTTTTATGGAGAAAACATGGTTGGCTTCAAAATATCTTGCATAACGATATGCATAATCAACAGTAATATCTAAACCAGAATTAACATTGAATCCTGCACCAAATGTTGAACCAAATAATTGTTCCTCCTCCTGTCCTGAAGGTGCTGCCATATATGAATAACCACCTCTCAAGAAAAAGGTTTCTAGAAATGCAAATTCACCTGCAATTTTGTAATCATCATTCGAAAAATTATTATTTTCAAAAGATCCAACAACCAAAAACCTATAGTCCTCGCTAATATTTCTTTCATAGGCTATTCCTAATTGAATCTGCGAAGGGAGTTCAAATTTAGCGCCATCAATTTTATAAAATTGTATACCTCTTAGTGTACTTATAGCTTCCGCTTGTCTTATTAAATCTGCACCATCAAATGCAATTTGCGGTCCAAAATTCTTTAATACAACACCGAATTTTAATCCACTTATGTCAACAACATTACTGTACTGAACACCAATATTAAAAGCCATACCGCTTGCACTTGTTGAAATAATATTTTCAGAAATTAAATTCGCTGTTATACCAACCTGTATTCTATCTGTTAATGAATTTGCATAAGTAATACCAACTGTTACGAAGGTCGGAGAAAATGTTGAACCTGTTCCATATGGGTTTTGGGTAGTTGTCTCAAGAATATCTCCGAAATCTATAGATTTTATGCTAAGGCCTAAACTCCCGAATCCCTCAAATGATGTAGCAATGGCAGCATAAGAAACACCGATATCTGCGATATAATTCATATAAGAAAACATTGCTTCGGAACTAAGATTAGAAGCAGCAAGCCCGGCAGGATTATAAAAAATAGATTCTACACCTTCCAACGAAGCAAGATTTGCCCCATTAAATGCTAAACCTCTTGCCCCAACAGGTATTAGCAATTCTTGTGCACCTGCTGATCCATTTCTTCTCCCGCCTCCAGCAAACATTTCAGCAATCATTATTACAGATAAAACTGATATTTTAAGAAAATATGTGTATACTTTGATCATATTCCATCTCCTAATTTAAATTTTTCTATAAAGAGAGGGAGGTTTATTCCTCCCTTAAAATTAGAGTCTGTCAATATATTGCTGCTCCA
>CAZECH010000010.1:0-19150 GCA_964510675.1 uncultured Ignavibacteriaceae bacterium | reverse complement strand
GAAAGTCGAGTCGTCACAAGATTTGCTTCAGCCTGTGGTTCGGTTGTTACTCTTCCATTAAGATACGCCCGCAGTGGTGAGAAAAAAGCAGTTTGGGGACTTCACGATATATCGGCAAGAGCGAGATTACCTAATGATCTGATGACTTTAACTTTACCATTTGATCTAGTAGTGGAGATGTGCAAGGAGATGAAAGAAAGCTTCTTGTATACAAAAAGGTGGGATAAAATCTTACGAAGATTAAAACATAAAGAAATAGAAAATAAAATATTGACTAAAATATGGAACAAGAACTCTTAATCTTAGTAGGTATCTTTTTTTTACTACACATATTGCGAACTATTTATTCATCCCTAAAATATAGAAACAAAATAGATTCAAAGAATAAGCTTATATATATATCTACTTTTACTATTATGATATCTATGTGGATTATCTGGTTCAAAATCTGTGAAATTGATTCTAATAAAATTATAATTCCAGATTATCTAAAATACTTTGGTTTACTTCTATTTATCGTTGGTATTATTTTTTTTATTATTTCTTTAATTCAACTGAGAGGAGTTGAAAACATAAATCATTTAGTGACAAACGGAGTCTATTCAAAATTCCGTCACCCTATGTATTTAGCGATGATATTATGGATTATAGGTTATCCCTTATTTCAGAAATCAAAAAAAGTCAATAGGGCAAAATAAAAAATAATAGTCCGCTTCGATACAGTTAAAAAAAGTTCTTTGAAAAACCGATCTACAATATTTCTTACTTAAACAACAATCAATGCCATAATATCAGTAAGGCTGCACTTTGGCAAACCAAACTTCCAGCTTTTCTTATAATAATAAAAAGACTTTAAAGTAAATCTTGCCGGTTTTCAAAAATGGGACCCACTGAAAAAGGGAGCCCTCGTTCTCCCCGATCAAAACCTGGATCAGGATTTTTTGGAAAGCAATTTCATATAAAAAAATTTATTTTGGGATTTTTTTCTGCCTATGAGGCCCGACCGGCAATCATTTACGGATGGATTTTTGGTTTGTAATTTTTTTTGGTAAAAAATATTTTATCCTTAAAGCCGGTTCGATTCAGGTAGTTGGCTCGGAAAGATTTATTTGAATTGTCATTCCCACATAAGTTGGAATCTTTTTTTGTAAGATTGAAGTATCTAAATATTTGGGAGATAAATTAAAAGAATCTCACCTATGCCGCTTCCTCAACCCTCTCAGCCATTAAATTTTTATGTACAGATGCAGCACATTTTCTTCCTTCGGAGATTGCCCATACAACTAATGATTGTCCTCTTCTCATATCACCGCAGGCATAAACTTTATCAAGGTTGGTTTTGAATGTATCTTCTTCATCTCCAAACCTTGCATTAACATTTCCTCTTGAATCAAGTTCAAGTCCCATCTCAACAAGATCAGAGATTAGTCCTTTTTTAACCGGGTAAATAAATCCTGCTGCAATTAAAACAAGCTCTGCAGGCAGTTCAAAATTAGAGAACGGAACTTCACTCATTTTGCCATTTTCAAATTTAACCTTAACACAACTAAGACTTGTAACTTCTCCTTTTTCATTCCCTTTAAATTCTTTTGTGTTGATACTCCATTTACGAATTACTCCTTCTTCATGACTCGATGAAGTTCTTATCATCATTGGCCAGAAAGGCCATGGAGTTGAATCAGCTCTTTTAGCCGGAGGTTGAGGCAATAATTCTATCTGTGTAACTGAGAGTGCACCTTGCCTGTTTGCAGTTCCAACACAATCTGAGCCAGTATCACCACCACCAATTACAACTACATTTTTACCCTTAGCGGTTACCTGGTTTTCAAAGACCTTTCCATCAATAATCCTATTTTGCTGAGTTAAATAATCCATTGCATAATAGATCCCTTTAAGTTCTCTTCCGGGAATCGGAATATTTCTCGGCTGTTCGCATCCGCCTGCAAGAATTATTGCATCAAAATTTTCAAATAATTCCTTAACAGGAATATCAACACCGACATTAATATTTGTTTTAAAGGTAACTCCTTCAGCTTCCATTTGCTCAATACGTCTGTCAATAACTTGCTTTTCAAGTTTGAAGTCAGGGATACCAAATCTTAAAAGTCCGCCAGGCTTTTCATTCTTTTCATAAACTGTAACTGTATGGCCAAATCTTGCGCATTGCTGTGCTGCTGCTAAACCTGCTGGCCCCGATCCAATTACAGCAACTTTTCTTCCTGTAAATTCTGAAGGAACTTGAGGTATGACCCAGCCTGAATCAAATCCGAAATCTATTATTGTTCTTTCAATTGATTTTATTGAAACAGGATCACGATTAATCCCAAGTACGCATGCTGATTCACAAGGTGCCGGGCAAAGCCTGCCGGTAAAATCAGGAAAATTATTTGTCGAGTGAAGGTTTTCTAAGGCTTCCTTCCAATGCCCTTTGTAAATTAAGTCGTTCCATTCAGGAATTAAATTCTCAACAGGGCAGCCTGTATCGCCATGGCAAAAAGGGATTCCGCAATCCATACATCTTGCACCCTGAACTTTTGCATCTGCCTGAGTAAAAGCAAATTCAAATTCTTTGAAATGTTTTATTCTTTCTTCAATATTTTCTTTTTTAAGAGATGAACGATCATATTCCATAAATCCGGTTGGTTTACCCATTTACAACCTCAGCATATTGATTAACGGATAATTCATTTTCTCTTTGCTTTTCTTCTTCAAGCATTTGAAGAGCACGTTTATATTCTCCCGGCATTACTTTAACAAAATTGTATTTTTCATTTTCCCAGTTGGCAAGAATGTTTTTTGCCCGCTGAGATTCTGTATAGTTAAAATGATTTACAATTATTGAATAAAGATTATTAAATTCTTTTTCATCTTGTATTACTTCAAGATCAACCATTCCTTTATTAACCAGTTTTTCAAAAACTTTTTCAGGATTCCATACATAAGCAATTCCACCAGACATACCAGCGGCAAAGTTACGTCCGGTTTTCCCAAGTACAACAACTTTTCCACCGGTCATATATTCGCAGCCGTGATCTCCGACTCCTTCAACAACAGCAATTGCACCTGAGTTACGAACTGCAAATCTTTCTCCTGCTACTCCGTTAAAATAAGCTTCTCCGCTTGTTGCACCATAAAGACAGGTATTCCCTGTTATAATATTAACAGCAGGATCATAAATGATATTTTCAGGAACCTGGATGATTAATCTTCCACCTGATAAACCTTTTCCTGCATAATCATTAGTACCACCTTTAAGATGAATTTCAACTCCCTTTACAAGGAAAGCAGCAATACTTTGACCGGCAGTTCCTTTAAGTCTCAGCTTGATTGTTCCATCAGGCAAACCTTCCTCTCCATATTTTTTAGTTATTTCATGAGAAAGTATTGTGCCTATAGCCCTGTTAACATTCCAGATATCATCATTAATTACAACCGGTTCTTTTTGCTCAATAGCTTTTTGTGCAAGCTTGATGTACTTATAGTCAATCTGCATTTCGAGTCCATGATCCTGTTCTCTTGTTCTGTACAGATTAGTTTTATGAATTGGTTCAGGTTTATAAAATATTTTTGTAAGATCAATTCCTCTTGCTTTCCAATGACTGTGGGGTCTTAGCTGAGCAAGATGATCTGTCTGACCAATCATTTCATTAAATTTCCGGAAACCCATTTTTGCCATATATTCTCTTACTTCTTCAGCAATGTAAAACATAAAATTAATAACATACTCGGGTTTGCCGGCAAATCTTTTCCTTAATTCAGGATCCTGCGTTGCAACACCAACAGGGCAAGTGTTTAAATGGCATTTTCTCATCAGGATACAACCCTGTGTTACCAAAGGTGCTGTTGAAAAACCAAATTCTTCTGCACCAAGCAAAGCAGCTATAACAACATCTCTTCCGGTTTTTAATTGTCCGTCAACCGCAAGATAAACTCTATCGCGTAAACCATTAAGGACAAGTGTCTGATGTGATTCGCTTAAGCCCAATTCCCACGGAGAACCTGCATATTGAATAGATGAAATTGGACTTGCACCGGTTCCACCATCATGACCACTTATAAGAATATGATCAGCATGTGCTTTTGCGACTCCCGCTGCAACTGTTCCAACACCTGATTCAGATACAAGCTTTACACTTATTCTTGCTTTAGGATTAATATTTTTGAGATCAAAGATCAGCTGCTTAAGATCTTCAATTGAATAAATATCATGATGGGGAGGAGGACTAATTAAAGTAACACCAGGAGTGCTATGTCTAATACGTCCAATAATTTTATCAACTTTATATCCGGGTAATTGCCCACCTTCACCTGGTTTCGCACCCTGAGCCATTTTAATCTGCAATTCATCAGCATTAACAAGATAGTTTGCCGTAACTCCAAATCTCGCAGAAGCAACCTGCTTGATAGCAGACCGCATACTATCACCATTAGGTAATTTTTCAAACCTGATACTATCTTCACCCCCTTCACCTGTATTTGATTTACCGCCAATCCTGTTCATTGCTACTGCTAATGATGTATGTGCTTCCCATGATATTGAGCCGAAACTCATAGCCCCTGTAGCAAATCTTTTAACAATCTCACTGGCTGGTTCAACTTCATCAAGCGATAACTTTTTTTCAGATGGAATTGTTCTTAAAAGACTTCTTAAAGTTACCCTATGCTGGCTTTGATTATTTATCAGGTCAGTATATTCTTTGAATGTTTTATAACTGCTATTCTTTGTACTCTGCTGCAGTTTGGAAATAGTCAAAGGGTTCCAGAGATGTTTTTCTCCATCTCTCCTGAAATGGTATAAACCACCTGAAGCAAGTATATTTTTCTCAGTAATATTTTCAAAAGCAAGTTTGTGTCTTCTTATCGTTTCCTCTTCAATCATTTCAAGACTCATTCCTTCAATCTTTGAAGAAGTTCCTGTAAAATATTTCTCAATAACTTCAGTATCTATTCCAACGGCTTCAAAAATCTGGGCACCGCAGTAAGATTGCAAAGTGCTAATCCCCATTTTACTGAAGATCTTAAACAATCCTTTTGCAACTGCTTTAGTATAATGCTTCTTAGCTTCTTTATAATCTTTAATTTCAGGCAAGAATTTCTTCTCGCATAAATCAAACAAAGTTTCAAAAGCCAGGTAGGGATTAATAGCATTAACTCCATATCCAATAAGCAGTGCATAATGGAATGTTTCTCTCGGTTCGCCGCTTTCCAGTATAATACCGGTTTTTGTTCTTAATCCTGATTTAATAAGTGCATGATGAACTCCACTAACTACCATTAAGCTTGGTATAGCCGCATTATTTTCATCAACACCTCTGTCTGAAAGAATAATTAACCCGGCACCATTTTTTACTTCTTCAACTGAATCATCGCAAAGCTTATCAAGTTTTTCCCTGAAATCGTGTCTTTCATGTGGATTAAACAAAAGAGACAATGTAACAGATTTAAAATGCCCTTTGGTAATGCTTCTGATTTTCTCAAGCTTTGAGTTTGAAATCAGCGGATGACTGAGCTCAATTCTTTTTGCATGTTGAGGAGTTTCTTCAAGAAGATTTTGTTCAGGGCCAATGTATGAAGTTAATTCCATAACAAGTTCTTCTCTGATTGCATCAACCGGAGGATTTGTTACCTGTGCAAAAACCTGCTTGAAATACCTAAAAAGCAATTGCGGTTTTTCAGATAAGCAAGCAAGCGCAGCATCGGTTCCCATTGAACCGATCGCTTCTTCTCCTCCAATTGCCATTGGTCTTATTACTGTTAAAAGATCTTCTTTTGTATATCCGAAGATTTTTTGCCTTTTAGTAATTGTAGATGGATCAGCATTATGGATGAATTCAGGGTCAGGAAGTGAATCTAACTTAAGCATATTTTCTTCAACCCATTTTCTATATGGATTTCTGCTTACTATATCTCTTTTAACTTCTTCATCATCAACAATTTTGTGGTTGGCAAGATCAATGATAAACATTTTACCTGGCTGCAATCTTCCCTTGTAAAGGATAGTTGATTGATCAACTGAAACTGTTCCTGCTTCAGATGTCAGAACAACCAGATCATCATTTGTGACAGCATAACGCGCAGGGCGTAAACCATTTCTGTCGAGTGTTGCTCCGATTATTGTTCCATCAGTGAAAGTAACTGCTGCAGGACCATCCCAGGGTTCCATCATAGTTGCATGATATTCATAGAATGCTTTTCTGTCTGCATCCATTAAATCATGTTTGGACCAAGCTTCAGGAATCATCATCATCATTGCATGAGGGATTGACCTTCCAGACATAACAAGAAGTTCCAGAACAGAATCAAAAGTAGCAGAATCACTTTGCCCTTCCATAATTATTGGAAGCATTCGTTTTAAATCTTTTCCGTAATAAGGTGATTTCATAACTGCCTGTCTTGCAGCCATCCAGTTCTTGTTACCTCTCAAAGTATTTATCTCGCCATTATGTGCAATCATCCTGAAGGGATGAGCAAGATCCCAAGTAGGAAAAGTATTAGTTGAAAATCGCATATGAACCATTGCCATACCGGATTTCAAGTCAGGATCTAAAAGATCTTTATAATATCTTGTTACCTGGTCTGCAAGCAGCATTCCTTTATAAATAAGAACTTTGCTAGAGAATGATGGTACATAATATTTACTCCGGTCGCATTTTAATTCTGCCCTTATTCTTTGATCGATTATTCTTCTAATTAAATAGAGTTTTCTCTCAAACTCATCTTGAGTTTTAATTCTTTTATTTGCCCCGATAAAACAATGACGAATAAATGTTTGGGTCAGTTTTGCACTTGCCCCGGGAACAGATGGATCAATAGGTACATCTCTCCAACCGAGAAAAACTTGATTCTCATCAATTATGATTTTTTCAACAATTGTCTCAATTGATTTTCGGAGAATTGCGTTCTGCGGAAGGAACATTACTCCAACACCATATCTGCCATTCCTGGGAAGATAAATACCTAATGGATCAGTTTCTTTTCTTAAAAATTCATCCGGCATTTGGATTAAAATACCTGCACCATCGCCAGTTAAAGGATCCGCACCAACTGCACCTCTATGCCTCAGGTTGCACATGATTTTAAGGCCAATATCAATAATTCTTCTCGATTTTCTGTTTTTAATATCAGCAACAAAACCCATCCCGCATGAATCTTTTTCAAAAGAAGGATCATACATTCCCTGAGCCTTTGGAGGGAATTGAATATTGTTATGTCTGTATGTAGTTGCCATATTGTTTTTACCGGACATAAAAATCTCTCCCGAGATAGAAAAAAAGTATTTAATCTTAACTAAATTGATAAAACCGGATTGTGTCCGATCAATCAGCTTGATGGATGTTTTTCCTTACTTACTAAGGGATAACTCAGTATAAAGAGGAAATGTTTTCAGTAAAATATATTATTTAATGAAAAAAACAAGGGTTTAATAAATTTCTTTCAGAATTAGTTGCTAAGTTACTATAAATTCAAACAGCATTGATTTCCAGTTGTTAATTTGAGATTGTAACATTTCAGGATTTGGTGAACCTTTGGATTTTTTTCTTTTTAAAGATTCATCAATCATTAAATATTCTATCGCTTCTTCATGGAAGACAGGATTAATTTTCTTCAATTCATCAAGAGTTATATTTGTAAAATTTTTTCCTGCACTTTCAGCATATTTAACAACAAGCCCCACAATACCATGAGCATCTCTGAAAGGAATTCCCTGCAAAACTAACCAATCGGTAAGATCCGTTGAAAGAATGAAATCACCCCTTAATTCTTTAATAAATCTTTCTTTATTTATATCGATTGTACTGATTACTTCTTTAAGAATATCAAGACTATTTATATAAGTTTTAAAGGAATCGAAAACCGGTTCTTTATCTTCCTGCAAATCACGGTTATAACTTAAAGGCAATGCTTTGAGAACCGAAGCCAGATTTATATAATTGCCCAACACTTTCCCTGTTTTCCCGCGGATTAATTCGGGTATATCAGGATTTTTTTTCTGAGGCATTAATGAAGAACCAGTAGAGTATTTATCCCCTATCTTTATAAAATTCCATTCTGATGTTGACCAGAGAATTAGTTCCTCAGATAAACGGCTGAGATGAATCTGTCCTATGGTGCAGGCATTAAGAAAATCAAGGGCGAAGTCTCTATCAGAAACAGCATCCATAGCATTCGAAAAATATTTTTTAAAGCCAAGTTTCCATGATGTAAATTCAGGATCAATAGGTAAAGTTGAGCCTGCAATCGAACCCGCACCAAGTGTAGAAACATCAACTTGTTCTAAAACAAAATCGAATCTTTCTTTATCCCGCTCCAGCATCTCAACATAAGCAAGAAGGTGAAAAGCTAACGAAACCGGTTGGGCTCTTTGTAAATGTGTATATCCAGGCATTATAGTATCAAGATTATCTTCTGCAGTATTAATTAATACAATCTGAAAATTGTTTATGGATAATATAATTTGTTGTACAGATTTTTTAATCCACAATCTCAAATCAGTTGCAACCTGGTCATTCCTGCTTTTACCTGTATGAAGTTTTCCAGCGACGTCTCCAATCAATTCATATAATCTTGCTTCAATTGCAGAGTGCACATCTTCATATTTTCCGGTTTCAGGCTTCCACTTACCTTCATCAAATTCTGATTGGATGCTGTTCAGGCCTTTAACAATTTTATCTGCATCTTCCTGTGAAAGAATTCCAACATCAGCGAGCATTTCTGTATGAGCTTTATTAACAAGAATATCCTCCTCAAAAAGATTAATATCAAAAGGAAGTGAGGATGAAAATTCCAGTGCGGTTTGATTTAGCTTTTCTTTAAACCTGCTGCCCCATAACATACTAAGCCTCTTCTAATACTTTATTGTTTACTATATGCAAAGTTTTATAAGGAAGTCCATACAATTTTAAAAAACCTTCTGCTGATTTATGATCAAAAGTATCATCTAGCGAATAAGTAGCCAACTCTTTATCATATAAACTAAATGGTGAAGTTCTTGAAAGAACATTGATATTTCCTTTGTAAAATTCAAGTGTAATTTCTCCTATAACATTTTTTTGTGTCATATCAACAAAAGCCATTAATGATTCGAAGAGAGGAGAATACCATAAACCGTCATAAACAAGATTTGCAACTTTATCAGAAACAAGTTGCTTAAATCTGAATGTCTCTTTATCCAAAACCATTTTTTCAAGTTCATGATGAGCGCGGTGCAGAATAACAGCTGCCGGTGCTTCATAAATTTCTCTGGATTTAATTCCAACAACCCTGTTTTCAATAAGATCTATTCTACCAATTCCATGTCTTCCGCCGATAAGAGTTAAAGTCCTGACCAACTCAGCAGGGGAGTATCTCATCCTGTTCAACCTGAATGGCTCACCATTTTCAAATTCAATTGAAATCACTTCGGATTCATCAGGAGCATCTTTAGGATCAATTGTAATCTGGTAAGCATCATCCGGTGGAGGAACCATAGGATCTTCAAGCACTCCGCATTCAATTGCAATTCCCCAAAGATTATCGTCAATTGAATAAGGAGATTTCTTTGTTGCATTTATAGGGATACTATTTTCAATAGCATAATCAATTTCTTCATCCCTGCTTTTAAATTCCCAGGTTCTTAAAGGTGCCAATATATTTAACTCAGGTGCAATTGATTGAATACCAACTTCAAATCTTACTTGATCATTTCCTTTGCCTGTGCAGCCATGAGCTACAGTGTCTGCACCTTCTGCCCGTGCAATTTCAACTAGAAGTTTTACAAGAAGTGGCCTTCCGATAGCTGTAGCAAGCGGATAAAAATCTTCATACAAAGCACCTGCTTTTAATGCTTTGAATGCATAATCTTTTATAAATTTTTCCTGGAGATCAACTATATGAACTTTTGATGCACCAGTTTTTATAGCTTTCTCTTCAAGTCCTTCAAGCTCGGCGGTGCGTCCGAGAATTCCTGTAACTGTTATAATGTCGGCATCATATTTTTCACTTAACCATTTTACCATAACTGATGTATCAAGCCCACCTGAATATGCAACGGCAATTTTATTTTTTTTCATTTTTATCCCTCTTTTTATGGAAGTTCTGTCATTATTTTTTTTATTAACTCAATTAAACCCGGAATACTTTTATGAGAATTAGGAATAACGAGCACTGTATCATCACCACCAATGGTTCCGATAATTTCTTCTTTGCTCAGCCTGTCAATGTAATGAGCAACTCCCTGTGCTCTTCCTGCTAATGTTCTTATAATAATCAGAGATTCATTATGATCAACACTCAGAATCTCAAAGCCAATTAATTTTGCAATTTGTTTCCCGGATTCATTTGGATTAAGAATGTAATGTGCAGTTCCGTTATTCATTGAACGGATCACTCCGAGTTCTGCAAAATCACGGCTTAAAGTTGCCTGTGTTACATGAAATCCCTCAGACTTCAAATGTTTGGCAAGTTCTTCCTGGTTTGCAATAACATGATCGTTGAGTATTTCTTTTATCCGGGTTTGTCTTCTTAACTTTAAAGACATTTTAAACTTTTCTTTCGATATTAAAAAAAAGATCTATACTGCAATTGGTAATTGGTTAACAATCCAGCTTCCTTTTGTTTCATTTTTTCCTTGCGAGTTAATAGAATTAAAATTTGAAAGATCATTTCCTATCCAGACTTTATTTACACCATTTTCAATAAGTTCAAGGCAGCTCTGAAGCTTAGGTATCATTCCGCCATAAATTTCTTTGTATTCAATGCCATTAATAATTTCATTGTAAGTAAGATAATTTTTTCTTTCACCATTCATTGTTACTCCTTCAACATCTGAAAGAAAAAATACTGTATCGGCACTTAAACCTATTGCAAGTTCCCTGGTAAAAAGATCAGCGTTAACATTCATGAGGTTACCTGCTTTATCCCTGCAAACACTTGAGAAAACGGGAATAATATTTTCTTTCAGTAAAGAAATTATCCAATCTTTCTTCCCGGTAAACTTTGGGTTTCCAACAAAACCTAAACTTTTATCCAGATATTCTGCTACGAACATACCTTTATCAATTCCTGTTAAACCAATTGCATCAAAACCATTAGTATGGAGAAATGCGACTATCTTAGTATTAAGTAGTCCTGATTGAACAGCAGCAACAACTTCCATTGTCTTTTCATCCGTTACTCTCTGTCCATTTATAAATTCCGATTCAATATTTAATGCCGAAGACCAGCTGGTTATTTTATTACCGCCGCCATGCACAATTATAATTGAGTCATAATCTTTTTTTAATTCGCTAAGAATATTTACCCACGCCAAATCTGTACAGAAAGACTCTAAAGTTTTACCACTGAGTTTGATAATTACTGTTTTCATTTTTAAGTCCTGTAGTTTGCATTAATTTTTACATAGTCTTCGGAAAAGTCGCATGTCCACCAGGTTGATGATTCTTTTCCTTCATTAAGATCAAGAGAGATTGTAACATTATCTTTTGATAAAACCTTTCTTGCTTCATCTTCATTAAAACCATTTAGGAAGTTTGGTTTAAGTATTTGAAGATCATCAAATTTGATTGCAACTTTTTCGGGAGAGAAGTCAGCGCCGCTATTACCTGCAGCAGAAAGTATTCTACCCCAATTTGCATCATTCCCATTCATAGCAGTTTTGAAGAGGGGAGAATTAGCCATTGCTTTAGCAATTGCATCTGCATCTTTTTTAGTCTTTGCATTATTAATAGAAATAGTAATCAGTTTAGTTGCCCCTTCACCATCCGAAGCAATAGATTTAGCCATTTCTTTACAAATAGTTGTTAATGCTGAAATGAATATCTCATAATCTTTTTCACCTTCAACTATTTTTATACTTGATTTACCATTTGCTAAAAGAACAACCATATCATTTGTGCTTGTTTCTCCATCAACAGAAATTTTATTAAATGATTCATTTACTGCTTCACTTAAAGATTTTTGAAGAAGATTTTGTTCTATCACAACATCAGTAGCAAGAAATGCAAGCATTGTTGCCATGTTGGGGAAGATCATTCCGCTTCCTTTACAAATACCACCTATGACAATTTCACCTTTTAACAATCTTACTTTTACAGCAAATGATTTTTTCGTTTTATCAGTTGTCAAAATTGCTTCAGCGGCATCATTACCTTTGCAATAACCAATTTCATCTGAGATTATATCAATGCCGGATAAAAGAGCTTGCATATTTAATTGCTGCCCAATAACTCCTGTTGAACTTATAATCACTTCATTCTGCTGTAAGCCAAGTTTTTCTGCACAATACTTTTGTGATTTTAAAGCATTGTCCACTCCTTCTTCACCGGTGCAAGCATTTGCATTGCCTGAGTTAACAAGGACGGCTCTTACTTTTTTCTTCTGGCTTATTATATTTTTAGAAATTACCAAGGGCGCAGCAACAACTTTATTAAGTGTAAAAGTTCCGGCAGCTTCACAAGGTACATCGGAATAAATTAAGGCTAGATCTTTTTTTTGTCTCTTTAAGCCGCAGTTAATACCTGCAGCTTTAAATCCTTGTACAGATGTAATAGAACCATTATCAATAAACTGCAGCATCTTTTATCTCCTTATTTAAGATTCCGAGAGTTTCATCCCAGCCTAAGAGCTTATTCATATTCTGAACGGCCTGGCCCGAAGCTCCTTTAATAAGATTATCTATTGCTGATGTTATAATGATAACATTCTCTTTAACATTGATATTTATATCACAAAAGTTTGTGTCAATTACCCATTTTAATTCTGGAGGGGTATCTCTTAATCTGATGAAAAAAGAATTTTTATATACATCATTATAAATTTCTTTTACTTCATCAGTCAGCATTTTTTCTTTAAGATGAATTGAAATTGTACTATAAATTCCAGTTGCAATAGGCAATAGATGAGGAGTAAAAGAAAAAGAAGAATTAAACCCATGTTTTTTCAACATCTGAAGAATTTCAGGTTCATGTTTATGTTCATTTATGCCATAGGCTTTTACATTTCCATCCATCTCCGAAAACATTAATTCTGTCTTTGGTTTTTTACCAGCACCACTTGTTCCTGAATAGGCGATACAACTTACACTCAAAATTTTTTCAGAAGAATTCTCAACCAATGGAAGAAGAGAAAGGAGAATTGCGGTAGGGTAACATCCGGGATTAGCTACAAGCTTGTATTCCTCATAATTTATTCCCGGGAAATCTGCAAGTCCATAAATCTTAGAATTTAATAAGTATGATGAAGTGTGATTGTAATTGTACCATTGTTCGTAAAGTTCTGCAATATCTAATCTGTAATCTCCTCCAAGATCTATAACATATTTTCCATTTGATATTAATGCAGGTATAAAATTAAGCGACTCACCATGAGGCAATGCTATGAAGTAAAGATCATGGTCGTAAGAAAGATCATTTATGGAATTAATTTTTAAGTTGTTTATCAAACCAGTAAGGTCGGGGAAATAATCATATAGATTTTCTTTTGCACTTTTGCCGGAATAAATCTGGTAATCCTTTACAAACGGATGTGCATTACAAAATTGAATTAATTTTTTACCTGTATACCCTGTTCCGCCGATTATACCTACAGAAATCATTTGACTCCTTATTGTTTTAAAATTGATTTAAGAAAGATGATATGAGATTATTTTTCCGCCTTAGGCGGGTAGGCGGATAATTTTGAGTGAGGGTAAAGAAACAGTTTTTATATATGAAATTATTAAATACATGTTATTTATTTATAAAAGATTTATCTTAAATGTAAGCTTTAACATTATTCCCGTCAACAGAAAAGTGAATATATTCTCAAAATATTTTATAAATAGTGAATATTATTACATATCATCACATATTTATGCAATATTTTGCTTTAATTGCTCTGATCTGCTTGGCTGATGGTACTTAAATAGTTTATAATTAAAACTATCGCTCAAAGCCTGGAAACTTGCTTCAATGATATTTTCAGAAACCCCAACTGTTGTCCAGGTATCTGTTCCATCACTCGATTCAATCATTACCCGAACTTTAGCACAAGTTCCATCTGATCCATCAAGTACACGTACTTTATAATCTATTAATTTTATTAAAGAGATCTCAGGATAAAATCTCATGAGTGCTTTTCGTAATGCATTATCCAAAGCATTAACAGGACCATCTCCATCAGAGGCAGTATGTTCGATTTCGCCATCAACTTTTAATTTTAAGACAACTTCAGAATACGATCTTCCGTCATTATCATAAACTACATTAACTTTCGAATCCAGCACAACAAAGAATGGAACAAATTCACCAAGCTCTGAACGAAGCAATAATTCAAAAGAAGCTTCAGCACCATCATACTGGAATCCCATGTGCTCAAGAGATTTAACATAATCAACTAATTTTTTGCTTATCTCTTTATTGCTTGAGAGATCAATTCCTAATTCCTTTGCTTTGTATTTTATATTGCTTTGTCCTGAAAGATCGGAAACCAATACTCTTTGTTTGTTCCCAACTAATTCCGGAGGGATATGCTCATACATTTTACTGTTTTTAAGAACAGCACTTACATGAATTCCACCTTTATGTGCAAAGGCAGATCTTCCTACAAAAGCGGCTCTTGTATTTGGGACAAGATTCATCAGTTCAAAAACAAAATTGGATAGGGACGTAAGATGGTCGAGATTTATATCCTGAATAAAAGCTCTGTTTAATTTAAGCATAATGTTAGGTATGATGCTGCAGAGATTTGCATTCCCGCACCTTTCTCCGACACCATTAACAGTTCCCTGTATATGAACAGTTCCTGCATTTACTGCAGCCAGCGTATTTGCAACGGCTAAATCGCCATCATTATGAGTATGAATACCAAGTTTTGTTTTAAATACTTTTTTCAGATCAGTTATTATCCTGAATACTTCATCAGGTAGGGAACCGCCATTTGTATCGCATAGAACAACGACATCTGCACCGCCTCTTTCTGCTGCTTTTAACATCCTTACAGTAAATTCAGGATCATCCTTATATCCATCAAAGAAATGTTCTGCATCATAAATAATTTTTTTTTCGTGAGATTTAAGAAAACTTACTGATTTAAAGATCAGTTCTTCATTTTCGTTGTCGTTTAATCCTAAACCTAATTCAGAATGCAATCTCCAGGTTTTTCCAAATATGCAAATTGCCGGAGTTTCTGCTTTCAGTAATGCTTGCAGGTTTAAATCATTTTCAATGTTGTTAAGGGAACGTGCGGTTGAACCAAAGGCACAAAGTTGGGCATTTCTTAAGTTCAAAGATTTTGCTTTGTGAAAAAATTCTTCATCTCGCGGATTACTTCCAGGCCATCCCCCTTCAATAAAATCAATTCCAAATTCATCAAGTTTAGATGCAATGAGAAGTTTATCCTGCACAGATAGATTTATTGCCTCTCCCTGTGTTCCATCTCTTAAAGTTGTATCGAATAGTTCAATTTTAGTGTTCATAATATTTATTAATTATTTAGTTTTAAACGAGTCATTCCGAATTTATTTCGGAATCTCATATTTTGAAAGATTCTGAAACAAGTTCAGCATGACATTATGTGAGTTGTTAATTCTCAAAATTTTTTTACACCATTTTCCATTTAACATTTTACAATCATCCATTATAAGATCATTCCTGATTGTCTTGCATATTCAAAAAGATTACCAGCTTTCAGAATCGGGAGAATATCTCCTAAAGGATTCAAAGGATATTCTTTTTTTGTTGTATGATTGATGAGTTTATTTTCATCTAGCAAAATTTCAACTTCATCATTTGTAGAAATAATTTTGTTAAGCTTTTCTTTTACTTCATATGGAATAATGAAACCACCGTCAACACAATTCCTGTAAAAAATACGGGCATAAGATTCGGCAATTACTACTTTAACTCCAGCTTTCATTAAAGCAAATGGTGCATGTTCCCTTGAAGAACCGCAGCCAAAGTTTGAACCACCGATTATGATAGAATATTCAGAAAATAATTCTTCACCGTTTACAAATGGAATATTATTATTTGGTAATCCTGATTCTTTTAAAGGAACTCCGGAAAAGGCATATTTACCATACAACTGTGACTCCTTAGGATCGGTTAAACTATAAACAAGATGTTCTGCAGGGATAATCTGATCAGTATCAATATTCTCACCCAAAACAAACGCTTTTCCTTTTATTGATTTTTCCATATCTCTATATTTTATTTTACATGAAATCTCTTGGATCGGTTATCTCACCTGTTAACGCTGAAGCAGCAACAGTCAATGGTGAAGCAAGATAAACCTCGGCTTTTTTACTTCCCATTCTTCCCGGATAATTCCTGTTTGTTGTAGATATTATAACTTCATTATCCTGTGCTCTGCCAATTGTATCCATTGGTCCGCCAAGGCAAGCGGCACAAGAAGATTGTGCAATTACACATCCTGCTTTTTCAAAAATATTTTTTAATGTTACACCGGATATTGTTTCAACTTCAAGCTGCTGAGCAACATAGGTACTTGCAGGAACAATGAAAGTAGGAACTCTAACTTCATTGCCAAATATAAATTTTGCCGCTGACACAAAATCGCTCAACTTTCCTCCAGTGCATGAGCCGATATAACATTTTGTAAGCTTTCTTCCTTTTACATTTTTAACTGTATCTATATTATCAGGGCTATGTGGTTTTGCCACAAGCGGGATAAATTCATTTACGTTGTATTTATATTTTGCCTTGTATCCTGCATCAATGTCACTTTTAAAAATCTCATACTCTTTATCAGATCTTTCTTTAATATAGTTTTCAACAATCTCATCGGCTTCTATAATTCCATTCATTGCACCGGCTTCAATTGCCATATTTGTTAAAGTCATTCTTTCATCAATTGATAAAGAGAATACAGCATCACCATTAAACTCAAGTGCCCTGTATGTACCGCCGTTTGTGGTAATATCACCAAGAACTCTTAATA
Source organism: uncultured Ignavibacteriaceae bacterium (assembly GCA_964510675.1). GTDB lineage: Bacteria > Bacteroidota > Ignavibacteria > Ignavibacteriales > Ignavibacteriaceae > RBG-16-34-14. The sequence continues at coordinate 2,236 of CAZECH010000010.1, read as the reverse complement.
TCAAATCCTTTGCTGTTATATATTGAGGCAATTCTCCCTCAAAAGTAAAAAGGAGAGACTCAGGAACTTTTTCCCAGATTTTTCCGGTGCCAAGTATAAATGCAGCATCAGTATTCCCAACACCTGTAGAGAACATTCCAAAAGCACCCGATGTGCAGGTATGTGAATCTGTTCCGAACAAAACTGTTCCAGGAATGTCATATCCTTCTTCTGCAAGGGCAATATGGCAAACACCTTTATATCTTTCTGTTCCAACATCATAATAATTCGGGATATCATATTCTTTTGCAAATGCTCTAAGTATTTCAACATTCCTATTTGCATGAGGGTTTTTTGTAAAGATATAATGATCCGGAAAAATGACAAGCTTTTGCTTATCCCAAATTTTCGCTTTATCTCCAAATTCTTTTTTCCATATTCCGATTGTAGGCGGTCCGCAAACATCGTGAGTCATAAGCACATCAACATTAAGCCAGATATTTTCTCCCGGCACAACACTTTTTCTACCAGATGATTTAGCTAATATTTTTTCTGTTATCGTCATTCCCATAGATTACCTTATATCGCTTGTGAAATATCTGATAGGGAAGATTGATTCATCAAATTATCTTCCTTTTCTTTTAAATAATTCTGATGAATATTAATACAGCTTATATAAGCTTTAACGCTTGCTTCAATAACGTCAGTTGAGATACCTCTCCCGGTAAAATATTTTTCATCTTCTCTTATGCGTACAATAACTTCTCCCAAAGCCTGCCTGCCGGAAGTGATTGATCTTACCTGGTAGGATTCGAGATTCAGCTTTATGCCAAGTGCGCGTTCTATTGCATTGAAGCATGCATCTACAGCACCGTCACCTGTTGCAGATTCCTGGTAAAGAGTGCTTCCTTTTTTAATTTTTACAGTTGAAGTAGGCAGCAAATTTGTTCCCATGCTTACATGCATATATTCCAATTCATAATGATTACTGCTGATATTTACAAAGCTGTCTCCCATTATAATCCGGAGATCGTCATCAAAAATTTCTTTTTTCTTATCAGCAAGAGCTGTGAACTTTTCATAGACTTCATTCAATTCATTTTCGTTAAGTGAATATCCAATCTCAGATAATCTTGCTTTCAAACCATGTTTACCTGAATGTTTACCCAGAACAATTTTGGTTTTAGAAAAACCAACCGTCTGAGGAGAAATTATTTCATAGGTATTCCTGTCTTTAAGCATCCCATCCTGGTGAATTCCGGATTCATGTGCGAATGCATTATCGCCAACAATAGCTTTATTAGGCTGTACAACTATTCCTGTAAAAGAAGAAACCATCCTGCTTGTGTTATAAATTTCAGTTGTCATTATATCAGTGTAAAAACCGAGCAAGTCTTTTCTTACTTTAAGAGCCATAACAATTTCTTCGAGTGAAGCATTACCGGCACGTTCACCTATTCCATTTATTGTGCATTCAACCTGCCTTGCGCCGTTTATAACTCCGCTTAAAGAATTAGCAACAGCCAAACCAAGATCATTATGACAATGAACGCTGAGGATAACTTTATCAATATTTTTTACAGTCTGTTTAATGTGTCTAAATATTTTTCCATATTCTTCAGGAAGAGTATAACCGGTAGTATCCGGAACATTGATTGTAGTTGCACCTGCTTCAATAGCAGCTTCAATTACTTCACACAAATAATTAATATCTGTTCTTCCAGCATCTTCGGTTGAGAACTCAACATCATCTGTAAAAGTTTTTGCTAATGAAACTGCATCATGTGTCATTTTAAAAACAATATTTCTTTTATCAGATAAAGATTTTCCATAAGAATCATTAGAAAATTTTCCTAGGATATGAATATCTGAAGTTCCGATAAAAGTATGTATTCTGAATTTTGCAGCATCCTTAAGAGCATTATAAGCGGAAAGAATATCAACCTCTTTGGCACGGGCAAGCCCTGCAACAACACAGCTTACTTCTGAGGCAATTCCTTTAACAGCTTCAAACTGAGAGGGGGAGGAAACAGGAAAACCGGCTTCAATGATATCAACATTTAATCTCTGGAGTTGTCTTGCTATTTCTATTTTTTCAAAAACATTTAATGATGCGCCTGGAGACTGTTCTCCGTCTCTTAATGTAGTATCGAATATAATTACTTTGTTGTTATCCATTTTATTTCTATTTGTTTTAGTTAAAGAGTAAAGACACCAAGTGCTTGTTCATCATAAATTATGTTAAAGTTTTCTATTA
>CAZECH010000009.1:0-19911 GCA_964510675.1 uncultured Ignavibacteriaceae bacterium | reverse complement strand
TTTTATATTCTGTAGTATTAATAAGGTCCATATTCAATTTACGGTAATTAATAACCATAACATTAAATTCAGTATAAGTATCGCCATACATTTTAATAGAGTCGTTCATTAAAATTATCCTCATCTATTCTTTTGAACCTGAATAATCCTGATGTAAAGCTAATCGATAATGCAAATATAGAGTATAGCTGATAATGGGATTATACTGTCGTAGATAATTGACACGGAGAAAGGTGATTAAAGAAAATTACTTTAAGACATCCTCACGGGGTTAATGGTGTTTCTCCCTCATAAATCCATTTATACCATGGAGTTGTTAATGGAACTGCCGCTATTCTTCCTCCAAATCCCATTAATCTATGTACAAACATTTTTATTTTTGAAACTTCCAGAGAATTAAGCACACTGCTGTCTAAACTGATTTTGTATTTCTTTGCCAGCTCAATTGTTTTTCTTGTTAAGATTTCATTCATCTTTTCATAGAATAAACTGCTTGTCATCCTTTCTTTTACTTCTGCAAAAGATTGAATGATGCTGTCCTCAGTTTCTTTTATATCAATCAATTGAAAAATTGAATAACCTTCTTCAACTTTTATCGGGCCATAGATATCTCCTATTTTCATTTCGTTAGCGATTCTGCCAATTTCACCAAACATAGTTACCGGGAAGAATCCAAATTCACCGCTGCGATTTTTTGTCCATTCGCGTTTTGTAAATTTTGCAGCAAGCTCTTTAAACTCTTTTCCTTCTTCAATCTGATTTAAAACATATTCGATTACTTCAAGGCTGTCAGTTAGCAGTTCGATAATATTAACACCTTTAATTTTTTCTTCTTTCTGGTTTTCAAGAAAATAATTATAAACCTCTTCTTCATTTGATCTGGCTGAATCTGTAAAAGTATTTTTATAAAACTGAGCGAGATAATTGTTCTTCCACATTTCAAGCTGTTCCTTAACTTCCGGCAGGTTTTGAAGGCCCTGCTTGTAGCCAATATTTGCAAGGTATTCTTTTTCAATAAAACTTTTTACTTGTTTACTCAATTTGAAACGCAATTCATTCATATCTAAAGATTTAATAGAAAATCCTTCCAAAAGAAGATCGGCTAAAAAATCTCTTGATGTAACAGGTGTTTCATCAACAGTAAAAAAAGTTTTATCTAAAGTTTCCGTACCGAGTTGAATTTTAAGTTTTTCAATATTGTTTTCATCAATATAAAATTGCGATGATGTAGAATCGGGTAAACCAATTTTTTCTTGCTCAAAGATATTCTTCATGCCTTCAGATAGTTTTAGAAAAAGATCTTTATCCGCTTCAATAATTTTATTCTGAAATACTTCTTGCAGAAATTTATAGTAGGCTTTTTCAGCTCTTCTGTCCTGAATGATTTTATTAACTTTACTTAAAATATTTTTTTCATCTGTTGAAGTTATATTTGAAATTTTATCTTTAAGGTAAAACAAAAACCAACTATTCTCTGTTTTAACGGGTTTTGTGCTTTCCCCGATAAAAAGAGAGAATAAAGTATCTTCCAGAACCTCATCCTTAATATCTCCAAAAGATATTTCTGCAGAATCTCTTTCATCAACATAGGACAATGAATCAACCGGAACTCCGGATTGAAGCTCGTTAAGGATTCTATAAATTCGGGATGAATCTCTTGAACTGAAAATTTCAACTCTGAGTTTTGAGTTGTATTTAATTATTCCTTTCAGGATCTCCTGATCATCAATTTTTATTTTACTTTTTATCTCTTTTTCAAAAAGAGCGTCTCTTACATACATCTTCTCAAGAGGTTTGAAAGCAAAATTGAATTTCTCTGTTTCTCCTAACCCTGAATTCGTTGCTTCAATAGCAAATAGTTTTTCGGCAACCAGGGACAATAAGAAATGATATTTAATAGAATCTTCATTAAAACTTGTATTTAAGAAAGGAGAGAGCTCATACCTGAGTTTAAATTCCTTTACTGAAATTTGCTCATTGCCGATTTTAACGAGAGGCTTACTTTGATTTTGAGCATACAAATTAAATTGTAAAAATGCGACAAAGAGAATCACAGAAATTATTTTAAACATTCAATTACTATCCTATACTCGAAGGAAATTTTACCATTCTCCTCATTGAAGAGGTTACGTGAAAAACCCAAAATGTCATTCCGAACCTTGTCCCGAACTTGTTTCGGAGATTGTTTCGGAATCTGCTTTCTGTGCAATTTGCAAAACCTTAGATGCTGAAACAAGTTCAACATTACAATTTTCACACACTCTCGTTGAAAAAGCGGTGAAAAGGTGAGGTGAGAAATATTTTGTGAAATCAATTTAAAGTAAACTTCTGCCTAAGCTTTATATCTCTGGATGAACTTCCTATTAAAATTTCGAAATCGCCTGACTCAGCAATCCAGGTTTTCCCTTCAGGATCAAAGAAACTTAAGGATGATTTATCAATGCTGAATTCTATTTTTTTGCTCTCACCTTTTTTCAGGAAAACTCTCTTAAAGGCTTTTAACTCCTTAAGCGGTCTTTCAAGCGAAGATTTTAAATCGCTAATATAAACCTGGATAATCTCTGATCCATCCATATTGCCTGTATTTTTTATATCAACTGAAAATTTCAATTCATCATTCTGTTTCATTGATTGAGAATTTAACTTAAGATTATCAAAAGAGAAAGCAGTATAAGAAAGTCCGAATCCGAATGGAAACAAAGGCTCAATATTATATTTATCAAAGTGGCGATAACCGACAAAGATCCCATCCGAATATTCAGTTATACTGTCTTTAGCTTTGTAAGTTGGAAAAGCACTGCAGTCTTCCCATCGTTTGGGAAAAGTTATAGGAAGTTTACCGGAAGGATTATGATTTCCCAGAAGAACATCAGCAACAGCATTTCCAATTTCCTGTCCACCAAACCAGATTTCGAGAAGACCATCAATTTTATTCAACCATTTATCCATTAAAACCGGAGAGCCACTATTTAAAACTACAACTACATTTTCATTTACTTTGCAGACTTCTTCAATAAGCTCATCCTGGTTTGCAGGTAAAAGCAAATCCGGTCTGTCGAATCCTTCACTCTCGTAACTGTTTGAAGTTCCGACAAATAAAATTGCAAGATCAGAATTTTTGGCAGCATCAATAGCTTCAAGAAACGGATCTTCATGTGGCAGCTTCCATCCGAGCTTTACACTCGCGCTGCCGCCATCTTCATAGAACTCAAGTTTAATTTTATAGATTTTATCTTTTTCCAGATTCACTTTATAAAAGTTCGACATTGCAGCATGATTTGTCCAATCATTAATTACAAGTTTGTCCTCAAAATAAAATCGGATCCCATCATCACTATTTACATCAAATGTATATTCACCTGTAACCGGAGCTTTTATTAAAGTCAGAAACCTGACCGAGAACTTATCTTCTTTAATTCCCTCAAAAGGGTTTTCTCCGCCCCAGTCAAAATTGATCTGATCGATAACTTTCTCAACGACGGGTTTACCTTTTAATTCCATATTATCAAAAAACTCTGCGTTTATTCCATTTACAAAAAATTCACCTTCAATTGGTTTTGTATCTCCACTGAGAAAAACTCCTTGTGCAAAACTAATTTTAACTTTATGATCTATTTTACTCTGGAGAGCTTCTAAAGGACTAACTGAATAAAAAGGATCAACCATTGAACTTCCGCCGCCGCCTGTTCTTGCAATATTTCCGTTAGGTCCAATTACTGCAATTGATTTTATTTTATCCAGTTTAAGAGGGAGAATATTGTTTTCATTCTTTAGTAGAACAATTCCTGCTTTAGCAATTTCAAGAGCAACCTGTTTATGTTCTTCATTATTTAATTTTGAAGTGTCATATTTATAATCATCAAACAAACCGATCTTAAACATTACTCCTAAAATTCTTCTTACTTTATCATCTATTATCGATTCTTTTACTTCTCCCGATTTAACAGCACTAAGTAATGTTTTTTCATTTAGATATTGTCCAGTAGGCATCTCAAGATCGAGTCCGCTTTTAGCAGTAGGCAATGAACTATGGACCGCACCCCAATCTGACATAACCAATCCTTTGAAATCCCATTCCTTTTTTAGTTTGTCAATAAGAAGATAATCATTCTCGCTGCAATAAGGTCCATTAACCTTATTGTAAGCAGACATAACAGCCAGAACGCCAGCTTCAGTTACGGCAGCTTTAAAAGCCGGCAGATAAATTTCATTTAATGTACGTTCATCAATTTTCACATCTACAAAATCTCTTTGAAGTTCCTGGTTATTGCATGCAAAATGTTTAACTGTTGAAACAACATCATTATCCTGCACTCCTTTTATATAATCAACTGTAATTCTTGAAGTAAGAAAAGGATCTTCACCGAAGCTTTCAAAATTTCTTCCGCCCATTGGTATTCTCGCAATATTAACGCAAGGACCGAGAATAACATGCCTTCCCTTTGCTTTTACTTCATCGGCAATAGCATAACCAAGTTTGTAAATTAATTCAGGTTCCCATGTTGCAGCCATCGCAATCCCAACAGGAAAAGCTGTTGCTTCATCCCAGCGAACTCCAACAGGACCATCAGTCATATTCATTGGAGGGATTCCCAATCGTTCAATAGCTTTTGTTTCAAAGCCTGTCCCGCCAAGCATATCAATTTTTTCTTCGAGTGTCATTCGCTTAAGCAAATCTTCAACTCTTTCGTCCACAGGAAGAGAAGAATTTTTGTAAGAGGACAATTCATTATTTGAATTACCTAAAAAAAGGAGAAGGGCGAAACTAAGAACAAGTGTTAATGAATATGTTGTGCTCATAATAATTACTTCATTTTATTAGTTTACAGTTAGAGGGTTTATACCTTCTTTAATTTTAAAAATTCTTTCTATGGTGAAATTTTTATTTATTGTTAACTCAAAAGGTTTGTTGGAAGTTACAGTTATTTTACATTCACTATTAATATCATTTCTTTTTTCACAGATAAGAGTAGCTGTAATATCTCCAAACTTTAAGTTTTCAATTCCATGTTTATCAATTCTGTTAATATTCCAGGATAATTTATTTTCAGACCCTTTAGGCATGAATCCTAAAGCATTTTCAATTAATAATTGAATAGGACCGCAACCGCTCCAGCCAACAAAATCAGGTCGGGACAAGACACCTCTTGAATAAGATTCGGGTGAATAATTCTCCCAGATGGTACCGGTTTTTTTATACACTTTATAGATTGCGTCGAGATATGTTTCAACCGCAAGAACTGCGAACTCACCAAACCTGTAAGAGTTCTGATAACCTTTACAGAACTTATCAAGCCCTTTTATTACCATAACATTTGTCGGAGCCCATACACTGCCAAGCCAATATTGCCCATCAGGTTTGTAAAATTGTTGATCTGCAGCTAATGAAGGAAAAGGGACAAGTCTCCAGAAAGTTTTGGGATCTTTAAGATTCTCCAGCAATCTTTCAGCTTGCTGTTCATTTGCAACCCCGGCAATCATTGGCCAGAATGAAGCAATTGTTTTCCACTTTACCAGTTCACCTTCATCATCAACATCATAGTATAAACCATCCTCTTCATCCCACATAAACCGATTTATTTTATCACTAATAAACTTTGCTTTTCTTTTATACTCATCCTCTTTATTAGCAAGATTTATTTCATTACAAATGACAGCCATATCATTATAGCACATAACTATCTGGCAGGAGATATCAACCCAGCCGGAACCTTTTCTCGGAGTATTATCCATTCCCGAACCCAGGCCTGTCTGCCAGTATAAGTTATGCTTTGTACCTTCTTTCTTCCGGTAGTTTTCAAGCCATTCAATATATTTTTCAAGAACAGGCAGGATCATTTCAAAACGGGATTTATCACCTGTCACTTTGTACGATTCAACTTCAGCCCAACTGAACAGCGGAGGATTTATTGTATGCTCTCTTCCCTCAAATACAAAATCTTCTCCCGTTGCTTCAACTATTTCCCTGCAGATGTAACCATTTTCATATTGCCTGCAATAAAAATTATCCAGTGATTGAATAGCAGGAAAGATGAAATGAGCATATCTTGCAAACATTATCATGAAAATTGTATCCCATTGAAAAATATTTGGAGCGAATGCTTCATCAATATAATTTGAAATAAATGGAGAACTTGCTGGTGGTGTCCTTAAATGATTGAAAGCTAATTCCCATGCTTTCCAGTAAAGTTCAATCCAGTCTTTATTATCTTCAAGAACAGGGGAGGGGAGTTTATCTTTAATTGTTTCAAATGTTGGAATTGATTCTTCAATATATTCTTTTTTAGAAAAGTAAATTCCTCTTCTGCCTGTATCATCATATTGCGGGTAAATATTTACTCCGGAGATAAAGACTATAAGAAATGTTAAAAATATTTTCATAAGCAGATTTAATCTGATTGATGTGAATGCTTATTTCAAACCTAATGCTTCTAAATATTCTTTGTTTATCCTGCAGTTTTTGAATTTACAATTCTCTAAATAATCATTTAAAGCTTTCCTTATAATCTCAATGTCAGGGCGATTTTTTCTTAAATCTTCATAACTGACTCTTTCACTATTTGCAAATTCAATAATAGCATCAAACTCTCTTGTTTTCTTGATAGAAACAGGACCTCTTTCTGAATCAAGTTTTTTATAAGGCCAGAAGCACCAGCCGATTTCATGTTCATCAAGGGTTTTTCTGAATTCGGTTATCCATTCATTTGTGTTTTCTCCTGATTCTCCCATCCAGATGGGAACACTGTACTTATCCCGAAATTCCAGGTATTCTTTAATAACTGATTCATCGGTGTCTGTCCAGTATTTATGAAAAGTATAAACAAGCTTTGAATCGAAAGGAGGACCAAAGATTTTGAAGTTACTATTCCATTGAGCACCGCCAAGGAAAATAAGATGATTTTTATCAACTTCTCTTACTGCAGAAACAATATTTTTATACAAAGGTTCTAAAAGCGGGTTTAATTTTTCCTGATCGAAGTAATGTGCTATAGGTTCATTAAGGAGATCATAACCTATAACAATTGTTTCATCAGCATATTCAGCTGCAAGTTTTTTCCAGATGGCTGCGGTTAATTCCCGGCTTTCAGGATTTTCATATAAAAAAGGATAACCAAAACTATCATCAATATTATCTCCTGTTTGTCCGCCGGGTGCACAATGCATATCAAGTATTACTAAAACATTTTCCTCTTTGCACCATTTAATTACTCTGTCCAGCAATTCATAACCGGGACCTTCAAGTTTATTTATGTCATCATCAATAACAAAAAGTTTGTAATTAAAGGGAATCCGGACAGAGCTAAATCCGGACTGTTTTATAAATTTTATGTCTTCCTGAGTTATATAATTGTCCCTGAATTGTTTCCAGAATTTTTTTGATTCATCAGGACCAGTCATCTGGTTAAACAATTCATAAATTAATCTTGGTGATGCAGCATATTCAAATTTGAACATGTAACCTTCAGGAACAAGCCAGTTACCGAGATTAATTCCCTTAAGTAATAGTTTATTTCCGGATGGATCAATAATTTCTTTCCCTTTAACAGAAACAAATCCTGTTTGAGAATATATTAAGCCTCCAGAGAATATTACTACAATGAAAGTTAAAATTTTTTTAATCATTTAATAAGCCGGATAGTCTTGTGAGAATTGAAAAATTAGATAGATAAGAAATAAGCATACATTCAAATATAATTTAACGGGCTGACCTTTTTAGAAAAGTTTAAATTACAATTGAGCCAGCTCAGAATTTTTAATTTGAAACTATAAAGATCTGTAAACAAATCATTTGACTAATTCAAATTCCGATTCAATAGCATCTCTGGAATTTGTACCAACAAAGACTCTAAAGCTGCCTGCTTCACTTACGGGCTTCATATCAACACCGGTAAATCTTAAATCTTTTTCGCTTAAAACAAAATTAACTACTTTTTCTTCACCTTTTTTAAGAAAGATTTTTTCAAACCTTTTTAATTCCTTAACAGGGCGGGTTACTGAAGCAACAAGATCACGAATGAACAATTGGACAACTTCCTCACCATCAAAGTCGCCAGTGTTTTTTATTTTAACAGAGATATTAAGTTTTTCGTTATCGGAGATTTTTGTATTGCTAAGTTTAAGATCAGAATAATCAAATTTTGTATAACTCAATCCGTATCCGAATGGATAAAGTGGTGTTAGAGGAAGATCAAGATACTGTGAAGTAAAGTGATTTCTTTTATTCCCGGGTCTTCCTGTATTTTTATGATTGTAATAGATTGGAACCTGTCCAACAGTCCTTGGGAATGTGACAGGAAGTTTCCCGGACGGATTATAATCTCCAAAAAGAACCTGTGCTAAAGCATCTCCTGATTTTATTCCGAGAAACCATGCTTCAATTATAGCAGGAATATTCTGGTCTATCCACCCGATAGAAAGAGGTCTTCCGTTCATCAGGACTACAACAATTGGTTTACCTGTTTTATAAATTTCTTCAACAAGTTTTTGCTGAACTCCGGGTATATCAAGTGTAGAGCGGTTACTTGCCTCACCAGTCATATCACTTCTTTCACCAAGACAAAGAATCACAACTTCCGATTCATTTGCAATTTTTATTGCATCATCAAAATCATCTGTTGATTCGCCTTCAATTTCGCATCCTTTTGAATAAAGAATTTCAGTTTTATTTGAAACGTATTTTTTTAATCCCTCAACTACGGTAACTACATCGTTAGCATTACCAAATGCAGACCAGGCACCTAAAGGATCTTTTTTTGAATCAGCAAGCGGTCCAATAACAGCAATTTTTTTTAGATCTTTTTTGAGAGGTAATAATGATTCTTCATTCTTTAGAAGAACTATAGATCTTTTAGCAACTTCAAGTGCAGTATTCTGAACTTCTTCGCTCATTATATTTTTTGTTTCACGTTCTTTACTGCAATATTTAAAAGGATCATCAAACAAACCAAGTAAAAATTTTATTCTTAAAATTCTTCTAACCGATTCATTGATTACTTCTTCCGAAACTTTATTTTCTTTAACGAGTTCGAAAAGATGATTTGTAAATGCACGGGATTCCATATCCATATCTAATCCTGCATTTATTGAAATCCGTCCCGCATCTTTTAGATTTTCAGCAAAACCATGATTAATCATTTCACCAATTGAATTCCAATCGCTAACTACAAATCCATTAAAACCCCATTCTTTTCTTAAAATATCAGTTAATAAAAATTTATTACCTGAAGAAGGAATTCCGCCAATCTCATTAAACGAAGCCATAAAAGTTTCAGCACCGGCATCTACGGCAGATTTAAACGGTGGTAAATAAATATCACGGAAAGTTCTTTCAGATATATCAACAGTGTTGTAATCTCTTCCACCCTCGGCACCACCATAAGCTGCAAAATGTTTTGCACAGGAAATTATATTGTCATTTGAAAGATCACCCTGATAACCTTTTACTCGTGCGAAAGACAAAAGGGAGCCAAGGTAAGTGTCTTCACCTGAACCCTCAACAATTCTTCCCCAACGCGGATCGCGGGCAATATCCACCATTGGCGAGAATGTCCAGTGAATTCCTGCTGATGAAGCTTCAAGTGCCTGATAACGCGCAGACATTTCAACTAGCTCAGGTTCCCAGGTACTGGCTTCTGCTATTGGAACCGGGAATGTTGTTCTGAAACCATGTATAACGTCCAAACCAAAAATTAAAGGGATCTTCATTCTCGATTCGTTAACAGCTATTTTCTGAAGTTCATGGGTTAACTCAGCACCTGAGGCATTAAGGAAAGATCCAACTTCTCCCAGCTTTATCATTTCCTCATATTCGGATGATATCTGAACTTTAACCGTTGGTCCCCAGCCTGAACCATAAGATAGTTGGTTAAGCTGACCGATTTTTTCTTCCAGCGTCATTAAAGAAATAACGGAATCTACACGGATAGAAATTTGTTCTTCAGGTATTGTTTGAGAAAAAGTTTGATAAAAACCTGAAATAAACAGACTTATTAAAAATAATTTTACTAAATTATTTTTCATTTGGGATTTTTCTAAAATATTAATTTTAATTATTAGCATTCACTTTATATAAAGACTCAAATCTCTGGGAATGAGGATTTGTTTATTGCCTTCAATAAAACAGGTTTAATAAAGGCAATTTTTATGCCCTGTAAATTTGAATTCCCCAATTATTGTTGAAGAATTATTTCTTCAATTTTAATGAACTATGAATGAATGGGAATGCAATTCAATCCTTATCACTTATTATTTTAATAAGTATATTATTAAATTGATAAATGAAAAATGAAATTGTTTGTCAAGCACGGGAGTTGAATGAAGTTTGAAAAGCTGGCGTATGTTGTAATCAGCACAATTCTCGTTACTGTTTTTATTCTTTTCAGCTATATTTTTTCACCATTCGAATTTAATGAAAGCAGATCTCTTCCGGCAAAGAAAATTTATTATGTAGATCATATATCTGCTGCACACCAAAAAGTTATAGACAGGTTCAATAAAAAATATAAAGGGCAAATCGAGGTTGTAGCCATCAATCTTTCATTTGATAAGTTCAGTACGAATGAAAGGAAAGAGCTTCTTGCCAGATATCTTAGAAGCAAAAATGACCGTATAGATATTTTTTCCGTTGATCAGATTTGGATTCCGCGTTTTGCTAAATGGGGTGTACCTCTTGATAAATATTTCAGCGATGAAGAAAAAAAAGATCTTCTGTCTTTTGCTACCGAAACATGTTATTACAATGATACTTTGATCTCGATTCCACTTTACATTGATATAGCGCTGATGTTTTACAGAGATGATATTTTAAAACAGCTTCCTGATTATAAAGAATTAAAAAATAAAATCGATAACTCAATTACTTGGGAAGAATTTATTGAACTAAAAAAAAGATTTAATACAAAATATCCGTTTTATATTTTCCAGGCTGATGATTTTGAAGGACTTATCTGCTCCTATACAGAATTAATGGCTAACCAGGGTAATCCTGTTATAACCAAAGATTCTGTTTATCTTGAAACTGATGAAGGGAAAAAAGCTCTTCAATTTCTAGTGGATATTGTTAACAAGCATAGTTTATCTCCTCGGGAAGTAATCCGGTTTAAAGAGAATCCGAGTTATCACTTCTTTACTGAAAATGATGGAATATTTTTGCGCGGCTGGCCTGGTTTTTTAAATACAGATAATAAAGCTCTTACTGATAAGCCGGAGATATTGAAAAATCTGAAAAGGGCACCTCTTCCTCATTTAAAGGGATCTGATCCCGGTTCGGTTTATGGAGGCTGGAATCTTATGATCTCTAAATTTTCTACTAATATTCCGGAAGTAATTAAATTTGCCCAGTTTCTTGCAAGTGAAGAAGCACAGAAAATGATGTTTGAAGAAGGAGGCTATCTTCCCGTTAATAAAAAAGTATATTCAGACAGTATTTACATTAATTCACATCCTGAACTCAAATTCTACTACAAACTTCTGGAACAAGGTGTACATCGTCCTTTTCTTAAACAATACACAAACGTATCGGATATACTTTCATATTATATTAATCTTGCTATAAAAAAAGAAATCACTGTTGATTACGCGCTGAAAACTGCAACTGAAAAAATTAAATCGAACACAATCTTTATAAAATAACCTTCCGGTAAACAATGGAAAAGAATAAATTATTAGAAAAGTTTAAACAGTACCATTTTGAATTCAGACATATAACGGTGCTGTTTGTAATTCTTTTTGCTTTTCAGCTTATTGTTTCTTTTATAAATAAAGCATCTGTAAAAAATTTTATTGGTAAAACACAGGATTGGTATCAGAAAGATTCTGCTGAAGAACTTGCTAATATGACATCGACCTCAATTGAACTTTTACTTGAGGCAATAAACCCTAGATCAAAAGTTGATAATGAAGAAGCAAACAGGATTACTCAATCTTTTGATATAATTTTCAGTCAGCAGGTTTTAAAGCATAATATTCAGGAGATTTGCATCCTTGTAAAAAAAGGTGATGAGATTTATGCTATTGATGATGGAAAAATATTGTATTCGTTTTTATTTGAAAACAATAAAAATGTTCCGTTGAATAATGAAAATCATCGAGGGGCAATTAATATTTACGGAAAAATTGAAGAAGAGATGCACAATAAAGAACAGATACATAGCATTCTTACAGAAAAACAAACCTTCCATATTTTTGTACCATTTGTTTTACGCGGAGAATATATTGGTGCAGTTTACATGAAGAATACACCGGATTTTTCTTTTATAAGCAAACAGGTTATCAGTAACTATGATGAAACTTCGGTTATTTATCTTTCTCTTATACTTCTTGGACTGCTTGCAATGTATTTTATTTCTTCCTATACGGTAAAGGAAAGAGACGATGCACAGAAGCTGTTGTTTGATGAGCATGAAGAAAATATTAAAAAGCAGGTTACATATGAAAAGGAATTAGTATTTACAAAAAGGATATATCATACTCATCACAAAGCCGAAAAGGTAATGGGATTTATAAAAGAAGATTTGCGGAAACTTTCTCCTGAGAATATAAGTGAAATTAAATACAGAGTAAGTAAATATTCTAATTTTATATCCAGAGTTATTTATGATATGAAATGGTTTGATCCTCCGATCCAGGCTATTAGAAATTCTGTTTTCAGAACTAACCTTAATGAAGTAATAAAATTTATGGTTGAAAATATTTTTCAAAGAGTTTCTTCAAGGTCAAATGTATTTGAGATTAAGCTTGAACCGGATGACAGTATGCCATTGGTTCCGGTTAATGAATTTGTTGTGTGGGAAATAATTGAACCGTTGATTCAGAATAGTATTGATCATGGTGGTGAGCAGGAACTTATAATTACAATTAAAACTGTCTATGATAAAGAATCAGGTAAATCAAAAATAATAATTCAGGATTCGGGAAAAGGAATACTGCCTGAACTTTTAGAAAAGAATGAGAATGGAATAAAAGATATTTTTATGGAAAACGTTACCACTAAAAAGCCGAGTTTACTAAATACCGGGTACGGATGCTATATTGCATTTGAAATGTCCAAACGATGCGGATGGGATATTGATGCTGAAAACCTGCCTTCAGGCGGAGCTGTATTTACATTGATAATTCAAAATTAAACCGGAAAAATATAATGACAGAAGTAAAAAAGATACAGATTCTTTTGATTGAAGATGAGGAATACGATGTAAGGAGAGTTAAGAACACTTTAAAACCTTTTGATGACCGTATTTCAATTCAGGATATTGTTTCAGATGGTAAAACTGCAATTGAATTATTAAGCATCAATAAAAGATTATATGATATTGTGATTATGGACTTCCAGATTGCTGGGGGTCTTATGGGAGAAGCTCTTATTCAAAGAATTAAGGAAATAGATCCTTCAATCCAGATTATTGTAATAACTAAAATGACAATTAATATTTCAGACTACAACTTTGCCAACAGGCTGATTAAAGCAGGAGCTTACTGGTATTGTACAAAATATCCTGTTGATATTGAAGAATATATTTATCAGCCCACAGATTTTGTAATGAGCATTTTTAACGCATACGAAAAATGTTTGCTTGAAAGAGAAAGATTAAAATCCAACCAGAAACTGATTAAAAATGTTGAAGACATTCTGTTTCAGAAAAAAATTGTTGGAGAATCAGAATCGATTCGAAAGCTAAGAGAAGAAATTAAAAAATTTGCCCAGAGCAACGTAAATACACTTATCAGAGGTGCATCGGGAACAGGGAAGGAACTTGTAGCCTACAACATTCACTATAAAAGCCAGAGGAAATTTGAAAACTTTGTAATAATTAATTGCGGCAGTTTGCCGAGTGATCTTGTTGAAAGCGAATTGTTCGGTTATGAAAAAGGTGCATTTACAGGGGCAGATAAAAAAAAGCCGGGCCTTTTTGAAATTGCTAATAATGGCACAGTTTTCCTTGATGAAATAACAGAGCTCCCGCTTCCTGCCCAAGTTAAAATTTTAAGAGTTATTCAGGATGGTGAAATAGAAAAAATCGGCAGAACAGAAAAACTTAAAGTGGATGTAAGAATTATTGCAGCAACAAACAGGAATATTGAAGAAGAAGTTAAAGCTAAAAGATTTCGCGAAGATTTGTATTACAGGCTTAATGTACTTCCTATTTATGTACCGGAAATAAAACAGCGAAGAGAAGACATCCCTTTATTAATAGATTATTTTATGACCAATATAAGTATAGATATGGTACGTGATAAACCTGTTATCCAGGATGATGCTATGAAACTTTTAATGGATTATGATTGGCATGGAAATGTCAGAGAGCTTAAGAATGTGGTACAAAGAATTTTATTTTCAGATGAACAAACAACATCTCCTTCTCTTGTTAAATATGCTTTGGGAATAAACTGGAAAGAAGAAGATACAGACAGGATAAAAGAATTCTTTAATACATCCAAAATTCTTTCCCTAAGAGAAATGGAAATATATATCAGACAAAAATATTTTCAATTTATAAGAGAAAACTCTGATTCGGATTCCGAAGCTGCAAAGAAATTGGGTTTAGCTCCTTCAAACTATCACAGGATGGCTAAGGAAATAGGATTGAAATAAAAATTTATTTAAAATATTGATTTATAATGCTTATCAATTTAATAAGTACAGCTTATTAGTTTAATAAGAGTTCAGTGTATTATTAATAGTTTTTCAAGTTCAATCTTCTTAAAAGATAATTTTTTTTATAAAAAGTTGTGTGGTATGTTACTTGTCAACATACTCACGTGAGTGTCATTTATTTCCTAACATTTTATAAAGAGTATGATAAAATCTTTACCGCTTAAAAATTTCTTTTTATCAATAATAGTCTTCAGTTTCTTTCAACAAAACCTTTACTCTCAAATCGCCTCTCTTGAAGCAACTTTAAAAGTAGAGAAAGTTGATGGAATATTTACTCCATTTCAAAATGGAATACCTGTTCCTTCATTTGAAAAACAAAACAGGCTAATAATAGATTTAAAAGGAACCTGGCTTAAGCAAAGATTTAATGCTGATGACAATATAACATTAGCAAAAAGAGATGCAGTAGGTTATCAAAATCTTATAACGGAAGCCCAGGACAGGCAGCTAGCTAATTATGATGATAATGGTTGGGAAGCAAAGCAAATTCACGGCGTTGAAAACAAGATGAATTCCTACCCAACGGTTCCTGAATATTATGAAAATGGAGTTTGGTACAGAAAGACAATTGAGGTTCCGGACTCACTGAATGGAAAGTTTATCAAGCTGATGTTTTATGCTGTAAACTACGTGGCTGATGTTTGGCTGAATGATGTTTACTTAGGTTATCATGAAGGCGGTTATACTCCTTTTGCCTTTGATGTTTCATCTGTTTTGAATTATGGCGGAACAAATGTTCTTGTGGTTCGCGTGGATAATCCCGTTTGGGGATCTAGAAATGATATAGTGCCTTATACCAGGGCAGACTGGTTTAATTATACCGGAATTATTCATGATGTATATTTTGAAGTTTCAGATCCTGTCTCTGTTATACGTACAGATATTGTAACTCAAAATATTGATGGAACAATACAAACTACCGTAACATTATTCAATAACACCTTAACTGATAAAGAAGTTGAAGCGTCTATAGATATTTATCATGCCGATATAAATTCAAATAATATAAATAAAGAAAGAGCTTCTGAATTAATGGGAAGTTCCGCAGATGTTACGGGAACTTTACAAAATACAATTACTGTTCTCAAAGATACAGCTAAAGTCTGGCGAACAGTTCTTAATATTTCCAACCCTCTTCTGTGGTCTCCTAAAAATCCAAATCTTTATATAATGAAAGTGACCTTAAAGGCTGATGGAAATATTATAGATGAATATTACACTCAGTTCGGAATAAGAACAATTAAGACAAATGATGAAAAAGTGTTGCTTAATAATCAGCCGGTTTTTTTAACAGGAGTTGCGAGGCACGAGGATCATCCTGTTTACGGTAGAAGCATACCTGTTGACGTTATTTATGAGGATATGTTAAAAGTAAAAGATGTAAATGCAAACATGCTTCGTACTGCTCATTATCCAAATCATCTTTACACGTATTTGCTTGCTGATAGATTAGGAATAACAATCATTGAAGAAATTCCGGTTTGGTGGTTTGATGAATCTCTGCCATGGGTTATACAAAATTCATTAAGACATATTCACGAGCAAATGTTCAGAGAGATGGTGTTTAAAGATTATAACCGCCCTTCAATAATTCTTTGGAGCACTTGCAATGAATGCCTGGAAGTGGATAACAGAAAAACTTACATACAAAGAATATGGCAGGATCTTAATTTTAAATTTCCTGATGGAAGACTCATAACTCAATCTGCGGCTGCAGACAGGCCCGGTCCTGAAGATCCTTCGCAGGCTGTTTGTGATGTTGCAGGCTGGACTATGTACTTCGGTATCTTCCATGGAGGAACATATTATGATGGAACCAGGCGTTTTGTTGGATATGCAAATATTGAATATCCATTTAAACCTATTCTTGATACGGAATTTGGATATTGGTCAGGTGAGAATATGACCCCTAATGGGCAGAATGCCCAGGTAAATACTTTCGACTCAACTTTCCAGGCGTTTACTTTTAAAGCCTCAGTGATTAAACCTGACGGTTCTTATAATTACGCCGGATACTTAATGGGCGTTACCTGGTGGTGTATTTTTGATTGGTACTCGCATCAACATTCCTCCGGATTCCAAAGTATGGGTTTATATACAATGGACCGTTCAACACCAAAACTAGTTAGAGATGCTTTAAAAAACGGATATGAACCCTTTTATAATCTTGGAGGTACAATAGTTACGGATGTTGAAGAAGAACTGCAGCAGCCTGACCATTTTGCTTTAGATCAAAATTATCCTAACCCTTTCAATCCAAACACAATTATTAGTTATAAAGTAACTGTTGACGGATATGTAACTTTAAAAGTTTTTGATATTCTCGGAAGAGAAGTAGCAAGCTTTATTAATAAAGAGGAATCGCCCGGGGAATACAGAATTAATTTTGATGCTGCCGAATATGGACTAAGCTCGGGAATCTATATCTATAAACTTATTTCAAGTGAATATACTGATTCAAAGAAAATGATTTATCTAAAATAAAAGATATGATTGCTAATAAAAATTATGCAGAAGTGTTATTAAAGTAATAAGCAGTCGTTCTTAATTTAATAAATGAAAAAGCTTAACTCTGATATAAAATAGTTCGGAAATATTTAATTCATACAAAATTAAAAAAGATTTTGATGGCATCGTTTGTGAAGAGTGCAGGCAAATAGCGAGGGCTTAGAGTGTCAGGAAGTTTTACGTTATTAGATAATTTAATACTTATTACTTACCTCATAGTTTTGTTGAGTTTAGGTTTTTATTATTCGCGTAAAGAACAAAAATTTAATGACTACTTTTTAGGAGGCAAAAACATAGGCTGGTTTGTTCTCGGGATGTCAATTTTTGCTACTAATATTTCAAGCGAACATTTTATTGGTTTAGCCGGATCAGGAGCTTCAAGAGGTTTAGCTGTTGGTCAATTCGAATTAATGGCTATTTTCATTTTAATTATCTTGGGATGGTTCTTAGCCCCGATATATATAAAATCCGGTGTTACTACAATGCCTGAATTTTTGGAAAAACGTTTTGGCAGCGGCAGCAGTAAATTTTTTGCAGTCATTTCAATTTTTATTTACATCTTTACAAAAACAACTGTTACAATTTTTGCCGGAGGGATTTTATTTTATAAAATTTTTGGGCTCAGCATTTACACTTCAGCGATTATTATCCTTCTGATTACCGGCTTATACAGTGTAATTGGCGGGGCAACTGCAGTTATCAGAACGCAGGCTTTTCAAGCATGCATATTATTGTTGGGTGCAACAACTTTAACATTATTCGGGTTAAAAGAAGTCGGAGGTTTTTCCGGCTTAAAGCAGAGTTTACCTGCCGATTATTTTAACATGTTCAAACCTGTTTCAGATCCGGACTTTCCCTGGACGGGAATAATATTCGGAGCTCCTATTATCGCTTTTTGGTATTGGTGTGCAGATCATTATATAGTTCAAAAAATTCTTTGTGCAAAAACTATAAATGATGCAAGGCAAGGTTCATTGTTTGCAGCATTTCTAAAAATCTTCCCAGTCTTTATTCTTGTTTTGCCGGGATTGATTGCTGCCGCACTTTTCCCTGAAATTAATGGTGATGAAGCATATCCGACTCTTTTAGCCAGCAATATTTTGCCTATAGGTATTAAAGGATTTGTAGTTGCAGGTTTGTTAGCAGCTATTATGTCTTCCCTGAGTGCTGTATTTAATGTTACAGCTGCACTTTTTACAAATGATTTTTATAAACCCAAATACCCGGATGCAAGTGAAAGAAAATTAGTCCTGATTGGAAGGCTTTCAACAACTCTTGTTGTTATAGCTGCAATATTATGTGTCCCTTTAGTTAAGCTTATCGGTTCACAGATTTATATATTTCTTCAGAGTGTTCAAGCTTTCATTAGTCCGCCGATAACTGCAGTTTTTATTTTTGCTATACTAATGAAAAAAACTACTTCGAAAGCAGCATTCTGGACCTTAGTGATTGGTGAAACAATTGGTATAACAAGGCTGATAGCCGAAGTATTAAACAATTTAGGAATATTAAATAACTCGTTGCTTCAATATTATGCGGGAACAAACTATCTTCATTTTGCAATATTTCTATTTATAGTTTCTTCTATTCTTTTAGTTTCATTTAGTCTTTTTACTCAAAGCGAAGAAGAATCAAAAATCAATAAGATAAAATATCTGCTTGCAGATAGTTTTTCCGAAATAAAAATAGATTTCCATACTTTAAAATCCGGTATAATCAGGCCATACAAAACAAATTTAATTTTATCAGCATTTATAGTTCTATTAATAATCGGCTTATGGAGCCTTTGGTATTAAAAATTTAAAGACACAATAAAATCAAACCGACATCTTTCTTTCTAAAGATTGATGGAATGAAATTAGGTTAATTAAAAAATAATCGGTTCAAAATAATTCATAAAAAGGAGAATGGTTATGAGGAAATTACAATTACTGAGTCTGCTTTGTTTGTCTGCTCTGTTTTTTGTTGCAAGAGGACAAACACAGATAGAAAGTTTCGACGCAGTTGCTGCCGATACAACTTACAATCAATTGCTTGAAGCTCCTTCAACTATTACAATTACTGATGATGCTGATCATGTTGAAGGAACAGGTTCTCTTAAATTTCATGCTAACCTGGCTTCGGTACATGATTGGGGTACGTATGGACAAATTCAGAAAGTATTGCCGGAGGGAACTTATCTTGATTGGAGCACCAACGATTCTTTAAGTCTCTGGATTAAGGTTACAATGGCTCCTTCAATTCCCGCCAGCTTTGTTTTTAGAGTTCACATTGCCGACAGGCCAATACCTTCTGATAATATAGAAGAATACATTTATGAAAATGCAACAATAATAGATGCGACTTCAGATTGGGTTCAATTGAAAATACCATTAAATGAAAGAGTAGTTGATTCCGGCAACCCCGATAATACAGGTTTCATATTATTTCCCTCCGCCTGGGGCCGCAATCCTGAAACCCAGGAAAATAATTTGAAATTAGATTACGATAAAATTGTTGCATTTAATATAACTTCAGTAAGCACCACAAATGCGGCAGATTCTATCGAATATTTATTGGATAATTTTGAGGCTACAGGATTTAAGGCAGTGCCATTAGTTGTATTTAATGGTTTGGCAGTTCCAAGTGCTTTAGGTACAGCATGGGCATGGGGTCAATCTTCAGTTTCAATTGAAGAAGGTCAGGGTTCAGCTC
Source organism: uncultured Ignavibacteriaceae bacterium (assembly GCA_964510675.1). Lineage (GTDB taxonomy): Bacteria > Bacteroidota > Ignavibacteria > Ignavibacteriales > Ignavibacteriaceae > RBG-16-34-14. Next base: position 56 of record CAZECH010000009.1, on the reverse strand, counting down.
CACAAAAAAATGCGGTTAAATGGGTTCAGGGAGATGAATATGCAAATGGATGGACC
>CAZECH010000008.1:0-20987 GCA_964510675.1 uncultured Ignavibacteriaceae bacterium | reverse complement strand
CGCTTATGTATTTTCCCGGCATCAACTCACGAAATCCCTGTTGATGATCCTGATTTATTCAATTCTACTGTCGAAAGGTTTTTTGATGAAAAATTTGTTGCCGAGGATGATGCAAAAAAATTTTGGGATAATGATTAGTTATAATATTTCGAATTTTAATTTTTTATTAGTATAAAAAAAATATGAAAGCAGTAATCTTAGCTGGAGGAAAAGGGGTTAGACTAAAACCTTATACAACACATTTCCCTAAACCTCTTATGCCTATAGGTGATAAACCTATTCTTGAAATCGTAATTGAAAAATTAAAAGAGGCTGATATTACTGAAATAATTATTACTACCGGTCATTTATCAGAGATGATCCATGCTTTAATGGGCGATGGTAAAAAAATAGGAGTTAATATTCAATATTCACTTGAAGACAAACCTTTGGGTACTGCTGGTCCACTTAATTTATTAAAAAGTGAATTAGTTGATGATTTTTTTGTTATAAATGGTGATGTTTTATGTGATCTGGATTTTTCAGAAATGATTAAGTTCCACAATGAAAATAAAAATACAGCTACAATCGGAACAGCTGAGAGGACTGTTTTTGTTGATTTTGGTTTAGTACAATTAAATAATAGGAATGAATATTTAGATTGGGAAGAAAAACCTACATTGAAGTATTTGGTCAGCATGGGTATATATATTTTTAGTCCAAGGGCCTTAAACAGTATTCCGAAAGAGAAATTTTTTAATATGCCAGACCTCATCCAAATGCTTAAAAAGAATAATGAAAAAGTAATGGGTTATATTCATAAAGGTTACTGGCTTGATATCGGGCGTCGGGAGGATTATGAAAATGCATGTAAAAACTATGAGGAAATCAATAATAAATAATCAATTATTCTGAAATGGAAAGTAACGGCTATACAATTCCCCTGTTTGATCTTAATTTCGATTCTGAAGAAGAAAATGAAATTATTAGGACTATAAGATCTAAATGGATTTCCATGGGTGAGAATGTAAAGAAATTTGAAAAAGAATTTGAATTATTACTAAATGTAAAACATTCTATTGCTATTACAAATTGTACTGCTGCTCTTCATCTTGCTTTAAATATCTTAGGAATAAAAGAAGGAGATGAAGTCATAGTTCCTTCTTTAACTTTTGTTGCAACTGTCAATGCTGTAAGATATGTAGGAGCAATACCTGTTTTTGCAGATATAACTTCTTTTGAGGATTTATCAATAAATCCTCATTATATAAGAGAAAAAATAACAAAAAAAACAAAAGCGATTATTCCTATGCATTATGGCGGGTTTGCCTGTAATATGGATGAAATAAAAACAATTGCTGAGGAAAATAATTTATTTATAATTGAAGATGCTGCACACTCCCCTTTTTCAGAATACAAAGGAAAGAAACTCGGTACATTGGGAGATATTGGTTGTTTTAGTTTCTTCTCAAATAAAAATATTACAACTGCTGAAGGAGGAATGTTTGTTACAAATAATGATGATTTTGCAATAAGAGCCAAACTAATGAGATCGCACGGAATGACAACAGTTTCATATGACAGAGCTAAGGGACAGGCTACTAAATATGATGTTATAGAACTTGGCTACAATTTTAGAATGGATGATATTAGAGCAGCTATTGCCGTAGCCCAGATAAAAAAATTAAAAGCAGATATTAAAAAAAGAGATGAACTTAGAAATGTCTATATATCCAAACTAAAAGCTATTAATGAAATAATTATTCCATATGAAAATTATTCTTTTATGTCATCTAATTATATTTTTCCTGTTATACTTAAAAACAGTAACATAGAAAAAAGAGATCTTATAAGGAAAAAGATGGCTGAGAAAGGAATTGAAACAAGCGTACATTATCCAGCAGTCCATAAATTTTCAATCTATAAAGAATTTACAACTGAACTTCCGAAAACTGAATATGTTGCCGATAATGAAATTACCTTACCTTTATATTACAATCTGTCAGTAGAAAAAATTGAAAGAATATGTTCTACTCTAAATGATGTTATTAATTCTTAATTAATTCTCTGTAACTTTAAATAAGAATGGCAATGGAAAAAATAGATTTATCAGTGGTTATACCAGTAAAAAATGAAGAAGCAAATCTGGATGAACTAATATCCAGGCTTACAAACACAATCGTTTCTATGAATTTATCTTATGAGCTTGTTTTTGTTACTGATATAAACAGGGACAAGACTTACCAAATACTAAAGGAATATAATAAGAAAAATCCCGGAGTTAAGACAATTAAATTATCAAATAGTTTCGGCCAGTACACTGCAATAATGGCAGGATTGAAAAATACATTAGGAATCTCAGTGGTAATTATGGATGGTGACTTGCAGGACTACCCGGAAGATATTCCAAAATTATACAACAAAATGAAAGAGAATTATGATGTTGTTTATGGAGTTAAGAAAAGGAAAAATGATACTTTTATAAGAAATTTCTTTTCAAAATCTTTTTGGAAAATTTTGAATAAATTCTCGGATTATGACATTGAACTTAACAGCGGTATGTTCAGAATTCTTAGCCGACGCGTTGTTGATGAATTAAAAAGATTTAATGAAAAACAAATCCTGCTTACAGGTTTAATAAGTGTAATAGGATTTCCCACAGCCAAAATTGAAGTCACTTCCGGGAAAAGACTAAGAGGTAATACAAAGTACAGCCTTTTTCAGCAAATAAATATGGCTATTAATGCTTTACTGTCTTTTTCCACTAAACCCTTGAGAATAATTTCTATTTTCGGAATAATCGTGGCGGGTATAAGTTTTATAATTCTATGCATAGCATTTATTCAGAAAATCTTCTTTGAAGTAGATGTACCTGGATGGGCAACTATAATAGTATTAATTACTTTTTTAGGCGGTGCTCAGCTTTTTGCAATGGGAGTTGTTGGAGAATATATTGGCAGAATATTTCTGGAAACAAAGGACCGTCCATTATATATAATCGAAGATAAAATAGGTGACTTTTCATCAGATACATTTGTTAAGAGAACAAATATATTGGAAAAGAAACTACATGTTTCATAACCAGTATTATCACTTATTCAGATTTTCCAGCCACAGTTTAACATAATGGATAAGATTAATTTTTCTTTACTGAATGATGAACTTCAGAATGAATGGGATCAATATGTTTTCAACTCTGTTGGTTCATCTTACGTACATCATTCTGCCTGGAAAGAAACTATTGAAAATGTATATGGACATAAATCATATTATATAATGGCCTTTTGTAAAAATAAAGTGGTTGGTGTTCTACCGTTATTTTTAATTTCTATACCATTAATGGGGAAACTATTAGCTTCGGGTTTATATAGTTCTTACGGAGGTATCTGTGCAGATAATGTTGATGTTGCCGGGTCATTAATGAATGAAGCAGAAAATCTTGCAAATTCTTTGGATGTAAAATATTTAGAAATTAAGAACTATGATAATTATAATTTAATGAGGAATAAAGGGGACAAATACCTCAATTATTATACAATGGTCTTGAAATTAGATAAAAATCCGGAAAACGTTTGGAATAGTATTACCAAGAAAGCCCGTCAAAATATAAGAAAGGCTACAAATTCAGGAATTAAAATAGTAAGTGGAAATGAGTACTTTGATGAGTTTTATAAATTAATATCAGTAAACATGAAACAACTTGGAACTCCTGTACACAGCAGGAAATTTTATAAATCAATTTTAGATAAATTTGATGGAGATGCAGAACTATATATAGCAAAATTATCAAATGAAACTGTTAGTGTAGCTTTAACTATTAAGTATGGTAAGTTTGTATTCGGATACGCCAATGCTGCTCATCCGAATTATTTAACCTACAAACCTAATTTCCTGATCTATTGGGAGATTATTAAATCTATGGCTAACTCAGGTGTAGAGTATTTTGATTTAGGCAGATCTTTAATTGATTCGGGCACATATAATTTCAAACTAAATTTTGGAGCATATCCCGTTCAATTATATTATGATTATTATTTAAATAAAATCACTGATGTTCCGAACATTAACCAGGAAAATAAAAGTCTGAAGATTGCAGCAAATGTTTGGAGTCATCTTCCTCTGAGTTTAACAAAATTAATTGGTCCTCATTTAATAAAATATATACCGTAGCAAATTAATATGTCATCAGGAGAACTAAAATTAATATTCAATGCTGATGATTTTGGATTATCCAGAAATATTAATCAAGGTATTTTAAAAGCTCATACAAACGGAATATTAAAATCCACTTCGATTGTTGCTCAGGGAGCAGCATTTGATTATGCCGTTGAAATTGCAAAAAAATATCCAACATTAGATGTTGGAATTCATCTTACACTTGTGGAAGAATCCCCTGTTCTCAATCCTGAAAAAATTCCAACTCTTGTAAATAAGGATGGAAAGTTTTTTCCTCATGCAAAACATTTTTTTAACAGATATTTATTAGGAACAATTTCCGGGGATGATGTCCACCGAGAGCTGGAAGCACAATTTAATAAGGTACTAAGCAGTGGAATAAATATTACACACATAGATGGTCACCAGCATTTGCACATACTTAAGGATGTATATAATATTATTGTCAAGCTTGCAAAAAAAAATAACATCAACGTGATCAGGATTCCTGAAGAAAAGATAAAATTTTACATGTTCTTTAAAAAAGAATTGATTTCCAGAATATTATTCTTGTTTGTTTTAAACTTTATTGCAAAACAAAGAAGAAAAGATAAAAGTCTGATGCAATTAAACCACTTTGTGGGTTTTTTTTATGGGGGGAATCTGAACAAAAACAATTTATTAAAGTTACTTAGTAAACTCCCGGATTCAGGTATTTGCGAAGTTATGTGTCATCCGGGTTTGGAGGATGCATCATCAAATTACTCGTACTGGAAGTACAACTGGAGTTTAGAACTGAACGCCCTTATTGATTCTGAAGTTATTAATTGTATTCAGAAAAAAGGAATAATCTTAACAAGTTTCAAAGAACAAATTGAAAAGGATTTATTGAAGTCTTAATGATTTTTTCTGAAAAAATAAAAATCCGGCAAAACGATACTTTTAAGGATATAGTTTTTCTTATTACAATAATTCTCCTATCAAGAATTCTTTTTTTGTTCAGCATCGGTTTTTATAGTGATGACTGGACCTTTCTGGAAATGTATTACTTTAATGACCAGAACATTTGGCAGAATTACCGTCCTATATATTTATTGTGCTGGCAATTTTTTTATTCAGTGTTTGGTTTCTCACCGGATGGTTATCATCTTTTAAATACATTTTTATTTTTTTTAGATGCTATACTTATTTATCTAATTCTTAAAAAATTAAAATTACATAGAATTATTTATTTATCAATCCCTCTTATTTTTATTCTTCTTCCTAATTATTCTACTATTCACTTCTGGCCATCAGTATTTCCAAATCATTTTTGCCTGGTTCTATTTCTGTGCAGTTTTCTGTTTGATCTGAAGGCATTAGAGTCTGATTTTCCAAAATTACTAATCTGGAAATTAATAAGTGTTATTGCCATTGTTGTTAATGTTTTAACTTATGAGCTTTTTCTTCCTTTCTTTTATCTAAGCTTAATTCTTACCACATATTACTTTAAACAATTAAAAATAAATAATTTGGATTTGACAGGTAATGATAAAAAGATAAATGTAAAAAAACTTATTTATCTCCTTCTAACAAATTTTTTGTCTTTGAAAATTGCTTTAGTATATAAGCTTTTTTTTACTGTAACTTCAGTAAGAATGCTGGGAAGTGAAACTTCATTGTCAGATCACTTCAAATGGCTTATAGTAAATGTTTTCAGGCTGGATTATTCTGAGTATGATTATGGATTTAATATAAAACAGTCACTCTTAACAAATTTTTATGAATATGGACTTATGCTTCCCGATAAATTACTGCAGGTTTATAATTACTATCCTGATAAAGAAATCTTTTTTCTAAGCCTGGTAATTACTTTCATGGTATTTGGTTACATATATAGAGTCGTTAAAAAATATGATTTCAAAATATTTAATCTAAAAACAGTAAGTAAAATTACCATAGCCGGTGTTATTATTTTCTTCTGGGGATATTCAATATTCTTAACTAACTATAGTATTGCTTTTACTCCCACTGGAATCGGGAACAGAGTTTCTATAGGTGCAGCCATAGGAGTTGCAATAACCTGGGTTGGTTTAATTATTGGAATATGCATCTTAATTAAAAATGATAAATTTAGAAATATTTTCTTTAGTTTTTCAGTTACTACTCTATGTGTATCAGGCTTTATAATAATCAATACAATTTCTTCTTTCTGGATAAAGGCAAGTGATTCTGAAAATGAAGTACTTAAAGAGATTAAGAATTCAATACCTGTTCTGCCAGATAGTACAATATTAATGCTTGATGGTGTATGCTCTTATATTGGACCCGCAATAGTTTTTGAATCAAGTTGGGATCTTGCTGGGGCATTGAGAATTGCTTATTCAAACAAAAATCTGAAAGCAGATATTATTACTCCCACTCTTGGCATTACGGTAGATGGATTTATAACATCAATGTATGGTGAGGATTATTTCTACCCTTATACTATTCTGATTTATAATTACTATCAGAAGAGAGTATATAGAATTAATAATATTAAAGAAGCTTTAGATTATTTTGAATCTGTGGATTCAAACTACAATGGTATCTGTCCTGAAGGATATGAAGCACACGGAATAAAAATATTCTGGTAAAATTTAATAAACTAAAAGGAACATAAATGCTGCATAATGGAAGGAATGTTTTAATAATAGGTGGAGCCGGTTATATTGGTTCTATACTGGTAAGGAAACTACTAAATAAGAACTATAAAGTAAGAGTTCTTGATAAACTGCTTTATGACAATTGTTCTTCAGTTTCTGATTATGCAGAAGAAAAGAACTTTTCATTTATTTATGGAGATTTTGGTGATGAAACAACTTTAAATAATTCTTTAATAGATATTACTGATGTTGTTTTATTAGCAGCTCTGGTTGGAGATCCGATTTGTAAAAAATACCCTGACCTGGCAAAAATAATTAATTTGGAATATCCAAAAAAACTTATTTATCATTTGAAGAGTAAATCCATTGATAGATTTATTTTCACATCAACCTGCAGCAACTATGGTTTAAGAAGTAATGATATTCCCGCAGACGAAGATTCGGAATTAAATCCCCAATCTCTTTATTCTGAAACAAAAGTTGAATTTGAAAAATATATTCTAAATAATCTTAATAATATTGATTACTCACCCACTATTCTCAGGTTAGCTACTGCGTTTGGCATTTCTAAAAGAATGCGTTTTGATTTAACAATTTCAGAATTTTCAAAGGAATTAGCTCTTGGTAAAGAATTAATAGTCTTTGATGAAAATACCTGGCGACCTTATTGCCACATTTCTGATATTTCTAATGCAATAATTTCTGTTCTTGAGGCACCAAAAGAAAAAGTGCGAGGGCTGGTTTTTAATGTTGGCAGTAATGATGAAAACTATACTAAGAAAATGATAGTGGAGTTAATTCAAAAGTATATTGACAAAACAGACGTTAAGTATAAGCAAGGTGGTTTTGATCCAAGAAATTATAAAGTATCGTTTGACAAAATTAAAAATAAGCTAAATTATAAATCACATCATCAGGCTGAAGGATCAATAAAACAAATAATAAGTGCAGTTAAGAATAATTTGTATAGTGATGTTGAAATAAGAAAAAATTTTTATGGCAATTATTTTATTCAACAGTAGAGATAAAGAAATTAATCGGAGTTGATGAGAATTTTGTAATCTCTTATCGGAAGTTTTAATTAAAAATATCTAAGCCGGAAACAACAACCAATAATTACAGAAAGAGTATTTACATATTCAGAAAATATGTTTTATCTTTACTTTTGACCTTTCTATTATATTCATTATAAGTAAAAATATTAGATGGATTTAATTAACAAATCTTGATTATATGCTAATCATAAGTTAGGTTTAAGATAGAGTTATTAACTATCATAGAGAATTTTTATGGCTCAAAACCACTCAATGGATATTGTGTGCGAAATTGATTTACAGGAAGCCGACAATGCCGTTAACCAAGCAATTAAAGAGATAAACCAGAGATACGATCTTAAAGATTCCAACACAACAATTGAACTGAATAAAAAAGACAAAGTTATTATGATTAATACAAAAGATGATTATTCCCGCAAAGCAAGTATTGATATAATGCAAACAAAGTTTATTAAAAGAGGAATCTCAATAAAAGCTCTAAAATTAGAAGAACCTGAAACAGCTTCAGGTGGAAGGTTAAAACAAAAAATAAATATTCAAAGCGGAATCTCAAAAGATAATGCAAAGAAAATTACAGGTTTAATTAAAGATTCCAAGTTAAAGATTAATGCTCAAATTCAGGATGAACAAATCCGGGTTCAAGGAACTAAGATCGATGATCTTCAGGCTGTTATTAAAATGGTAAAAGAAGCCGAACTGGATTTCCCAACTCAATTTGTTAATTTTAAATAAGTACTATTTAAATATGGTAAAAAGATGCAAACAGATGACGACCTCGTATGGAGATGTCAGTATTGTGGTGTTGAAAACACAGTGTGGGTTGATCTGACAGCCGGAGATAAACAGGATTTTATTGAAGATTGCAGGATATGCTGCAGGCCAAACAGAATCATCATTAAGGTTGATATTACTGATGATGAAAATGTAGTGGTTGAATCTCGTATAAGTGACGAATAATCAGCCCATATTAACGCTGAGAATACGCTTCAACATCTTCCTCACCAAAGAGAGCAGTTTTAATTGCCCAAATTCCTATTACTACATTAATAATTATTACTACCAAAAATACTATACCAAGCAATTCAAGGATGTTCATGTGACTCCTTTTTGAAGTGTTAATTAATAATTGTCCAACGGCCGTCTCCCTCTCTTTATTACTTTTTTAATTATTCCAATTACTGGAATTTTATTTACCGTGGTTAATAGTCATTGATCATTCTTGCAATTGCCACTTATTGTACACTAGCTCTTCTCAATCCATAATCATTCTTAAAAAAGACGAACTATCCTCGTCATCATGGCTTTGCTTCACCTTTTCTTCTTCCTCTTTCTTCTCCGTTCTTTCTTTAGACCAATTATGTCTTGATGATTCAAAATTGAAACCTGTTTGGGGATCAATATCATCATCTGTATTTAAAGTAGCTTTAGGTTTTTGAACTCTTAGTATAGTTGGAACTTCAAGATCCTCTTTATCTATTTCATCATTTCGTAGAAAACTGAACCCGCTTCTAAAATCATTTTCCTTCTGCGGTGTTATTTTGAAATGCTTTGAACCGTAACCTTTATTAGAACTTTCAAAACCTGTTGCAATAACAGTGAAAGAAACTGCATCATTCATTTCTTCTCTTCTTACACAACCAAAAATTACATTAGCTTCTTCGCCCGCAGCATCGAAGATAACGTTGTTGCCTTCATTAATTTCTTGCATTGTAAGATTGCTTGAACCTGTAACATTAAGGAGAACACTTTTAGCTCCTTTAATATTTACGCCTTCTAACAGCGGGCTTGAGATTGCTTTCTGTGCAGCTTCAATTGCCCTATTGGCACCGTTTGCAGTTCCGCATCCCATTAATGCTTCACCGCTTGAATTCATCACTGCGCGGACATCAGCAAAATCAACATTTATTAATCCTTCAACTGTTATTATATCGGCAATTCCTCTTGTTGCCTCATAAAGAATTTCATTTGGTTTATCAAAGGCATCAAACGCATTAATTTCTTTTTCAAGAACACTGAGCAATCTTTCATTTGGAATTATAATAAGGCTATCTACATACTGCCTTAATTCCTGGATTCCCTGTTCGGCATTTAACATTCTTTTTTTACCTTCCCACCTGAATGGTTTAGTAACAATTCCTACAACCAAAGCCCCGATGCTTTTAGCTATGGAAGCAACAACAGGTGCGCCCCCGGTTCCGGTTCCACCGCCCATTCCGGCAGTCACAAATACCATATCGGAAGCCGATAAAACATCTGCAATCTTTTCCCTGTCTTCCTCAACAGATTTTTTTCCTACATTAGGATCAGCTCCCGCACCAAGCCCACGCGTAATATTACCTCCACATTGAATCTTATGGGAAGCGCTGCTACTATTAAGAACCTGTGCATCTGTATTAATAGCGATATACTCTACTCCTGTTAACCCACGCGATATCATACTTTCTATTGCATTGCAACCTCCACCTCCAACTCCAACTACCTTAAGAATTGCCGACATCGGTTTTGCTCTATCTAAAGTTGCAAATCCTAACATGTGTTCCTCCTTCTTTTTTTATAATTCGTCAAAAAACTGTTGTACCCTTTTAACTAACTTGGTAATTTTATTTTTATCTCCTTTTTTCCTTACTTTAATAAGAGACTGATACTCGCTTGATTTACCTCCTGGAATTCCCCGTATTAAACCAGCAACAGTTGCAAACTCGGGGCTTTCAATTTCATTTGATAAACCATCTCCTAATTCCTGCGGAACTCCAATCCTTGTTGGTAAACCAAAAACTTCTTCTGCCAGTTCACAGCACCCTTTTAATAATGAACCTCCACCGGTAAGCACTATTCCTGCTTTAATTTTATTTTTGAACCCGGCACTTCTTATTTCATTATCAACTAAAACAAAAAGCTCTTTCATTCTTAAGCTAATAATCTGTGTTAACAGGCTTATAGGAATTTTTGTATTGCCTCTTGCACCAACACCTTTTATCAAAATATCTTCTTCTCTAATGATTGCACTTTCAGTTGCATATCCATATTCTTTTTTAAGATTTTCGGCCTCCTCAGAAACAACTCCTAATGATTCTCTTATATCATTTGTAACCTGATTACCTGCAACTCCAATTACGCGGGAATGCTTAATTGCTTTGCGGTGATGAATTGCAATATCTGTTGTACCTCCGCCAATATCTATCAGAGCAACACCAAGATCTTTTTCACTTTCTTCAAGAACAGATGAGCTTGATGCAATTGGTTGAAGGATATAATCTTTTACATGTAAACCTGCCCTTTCAACAGACTTTTTTATATTTTGAATGGCAGGAATAGAAGCAAGTACAATATGATTTGTAGCTTCGAGCCTTGAACCCGACATACCAATTGGATTCTCAATTCCATTCTGATGATCGATTGAAAATTCTTCAGGAATAATATGCAGTATCTGCCTGTCGGATGGAATCCTGATTGTTCGTACATCAGCTTCAAGTCTGTCAAGATCACTCTTGGTAATTTCAAGATCTTCATTGTTGATGGTTACATAGTTTCTATGCCTCATTGATGTAATATGTTCACCTGCAACACCAACATTTACAGTATCAACGTCAAATCCTGCACGGTTACACGCAATCGAAACTGCTTCCTTAATTGCTTCAGCTGTTTTACCGATATTTGCTACAAGCCCTTTATGCAAACCTTCAGATGGAGCAACACCAAAACCGAGTATCTTGAAATGTCCGTCATCATATTTTTCAGCAATTACAGCGCAAACTTTTGTCGTTCCTAAATCAAGACCAGCAATAATATCTTTCTTCATTTCATAATTCCGTTTTCTTCATTTTACCGACAAACACCTTTGAATTAAATCTTAAATCAATATAGTCGCTTTCACTTAAAAAATTATTTTTATCAAAAAAATTTGTTAAGAGAGTTTCTAAATAAACAGTTTTTGCTGCTTCATTCCCCCTTCCAAAAATCACCGGTACATTCATTCCTGAGAATGTTAAAACCACATCACCGCCGTTTCTTAAATTTATTTCAGCAAGATCTTTCAGCATTTTAGAATCTGTTAATCCCGATGCATCAATTATTCTGAATGCCTGAATCATATCGTCATTTGAAAACTTTTTAAGCGTTATAAGATTTTTACTTCCGTCTAAATTGCTTAAGACTGGTATATCAAACATTTTTGTATTCTGGAAAACCGGCAGAACCTGGTAGTTTTCAGAAATAAATAAAGGTTCATTTGCGCAGATAATTACTGCATAAATCTTTTTCTCTGTAAGGAATACTTTCACTTCCTTTTCGTTTACAAATTTGACATCAGCCATCATTATGTAAGGATGTTTCTCAAATCTGCTTTTAATAACAGGAAGGGATAATTCTTTATACTTTGAAAGATCATTTAATCTTGTAAAAGTCAGATAATCATTTTCATTCAAGAGACTATTACCTGTAACCTTAATTAATTCTATAATCTCATTATTCTCAATTTTGTTTGTGTGATAAATCAAATAAGCAGTTCCAAGTAAAAGAATTATGAAGACTGCAGTTCCGATAATTTTTATTTTAGTTTCTCTTTCCATAATCAGTTCTTCAGCATCTCAATAAATTTCTCACCGTACTTCCAAATATCACCAGCACCCATTGTTACAATTATATCTCCATCTTTTTTCAGTTCATTTAAAACTTTTGGAATATCATTTTTATCTTTAATAAAGATTACATTTTTATGTCCAAAACTTTTTGTAGCATTCGAAATCAGTTCACCTGTCACTCCTTCAATTGGAGATTCTCTTGCTGGATAAATATCTGTACAAATAAAAACATCCGTGTTAAGGAATGACCTCCCGAACTCCTGGTAAAAATCTTTTGTCCTGCTGTAAAGATGGGGCTGGAAAACTGCAACAAGCCTGTTATCCCAACCTGCTCTTATTCCTGCTAGAGTCGCACTTGTTTCTGTTGGATGATGAGCATAATCATCAACAACCAGAATCTCTTTATTGTATTTAACCTCAAATCTTCTGTAAACTCCGACAAAAGATTCAAGAGCTTTTTTTATAGTTTTGAAATCAATTCCAAGTTCAGTTGCAATGCAAATTGCTACAAGAGAATTTTTAACATTATGGACACCAGGAATTTTAAGATTAATTTTTCCCAGCTCTTTCTCTTTATATTTAATAGTAAAAGTGCTTGAGAATTTATCGTGTGAAATATCAACAGCTCTTATATCAGCCTGTGCAGTTAAACCATAAGTAAAAACTTTTTTATTTATTTTCGGAAGAATATCCTGAAGCGCAGGTTCATCAAGACAAAGGACAATAAATCCATAAAAAGGAACTTTGTTTGCAAATTCTATAAACGCAGTTTTTATATCATCAAGATCTTTGTAAGTATCAAGATGTTCACTTTCCAAAGTTGTAATTGCCGCAATAACTGGAGTAAGCTTTAGAAAAGTTCTGTCAAACTCATCGGCTTCAACAACAATGAACTCACCATTACCGAGACGAGCATTCGTTCCTCCAAGCCCGCTTAATTTTCCACCAACAATAATTGTCGGATCAATTCCTCCTTCAGTTAATGTTAATCCTACCATTGAAGTTGTTGTTGTTTTGCCATGAGTACCTGCTATACCAATTCCATATTTCAGTCTCATTGTTTCGGCAAGCATTTCAGAACGTTTAATTACAGGAATCTTTTTAGATATAGCTTCCTGAACCTCCGGGTTATCTGGTGTTACCGCAGAAGAATAAACAAGGACATCAGTTTCATGAATATTTTCTGCAGAATGTCCTTCATATATTTTTATTCCAAGATCGCTCAACCGTTTCGTTACCTCAGAAAGTGATCTATCAGATCCAGTTATTTCAAATCCCTGGTTAAGGAGAATCTCGGCAATCCCACTCATTCCAATACCACCGATTCCAACAAAATGAACTCTCTTAATATTTTTAAACATCTATTTTGTCAATCCGTGCTTTCAATTCATTAAAAAATGTTAACAGTTCGTCTGAGTTTTCATAGTCTGATGGACGCAACACAATTAATCTTCTTCTGCTGTTCAATTTTATGCTGACTAATCTTAAAAGACTTTTTTTTGAAGGTTTTCTTTTTCTGGAAATCCTAATCCATTTTATATCGCTTATACTAAATGATTTACTCCTGAACCTGTTAACAAATGAAATTTGATCATTAGATATTTCGAGGTGCCTGTTCTTATAAACATTATAAAGAAGAATAAATATTGAATAAATAACAATCACACCGAATAAATAAATGATCGGATCTTTTGTTAATAATTTAAAAGAGTCTTCAACAAATTCACCTCTGATCAATAAATAAAGAGCAAAGGCTGCAAAGTAGATTATGGTTGATTGATAATAAAAAGACATATTGTATTTATAGATCTTTTTATTTCCCTGTTCAGTAACCATTATGCTTCAGCCAGTCTTATTGCACTTTGAGCAATTATTTCAGCGGCATCAGGCCTGCTTATTCTTTTAGCATTCATACTTAACTCATTCAATTTTTTATCATCAAAAAGTACTGTAGATAAAACCTCCTGAAGTTTATCATTCAGCAAATGATCTTCAATTAAAATTGCTGCCTTCTGATCGGAAAGAGATTTTGCATTATAATACTGGTGATTCGCTGCAACATTGGGAGAGGGGACCAATGCTGCAGGAATCGCCAGCGTAAGCAACTCGGCTATAGTGGTTGCACCTGCGCGAGCTAGGATAAGGTTGGAAGCCGAGTACGCTAAATTCATTTCTTCAATAAAATCTCTAACTTTTATTTTCTCAGAGTTCAAATGTTTAAACTTTGAATAATAATTTTTTCCAGTCTGCCAGATAACCTGGATGTCCTTCACTTCAAAAAAATTAATTGAGTTGGCGACAGCTTCATTAATAGAGGCCGCACCTAAACTACCTCCAAGTACAAGCAAAGTTTTTTTTGATCTCTTTAATCCAAAACTCCTGAGAGCATCTCCCTTATTAATGTTTAACAGGCTTTCTCTAACAGGATTGCCTGTAAACTTAAGTTTGCTTTTATTTTTGAAATATTTTTCAGAATCTTTAAAACTGATATGAATTTCCTCGGCGTATTTTTCAAGTATTCTTGTAGTTACACCGGGAAAACTGTTTTGTTCAAGCAGAATTACTTTTGCACCAAGTAAAGATGCTCCATAAATAGCCGGACCTGATGTATATCCACCGGACCCTATAGCAACTTTAGGTTTGAAACTCATATTTATAAATATTGACTGCATTATAGACACAACCAGTTTAACCGGAAATAAAAAATTTTCGAGACTAAATCTTCTGGCAAAACCTTTAACCCATATCGGTTTAAACCTGAAACCGAGTTTTGGGACAACTCTTCCTTCAATTTTAGATTTAGAGCCGACAAATAAAATTTCAGCATCCGGAATTTTTTCTCTAATCTTTTCTGCAACAGCAACAGCAGGAAATAAATGCCCCCCTGTTCCGCCTCCGGCAAATAAAAACCTGTAAACTTTTTTTCCACTTTCATACTTTTTCATTTTTATTTAAAACAACCTCATTGCTACCCTTCTCAACAGAATTTGAAATTGCTATGTTGATCAGAATCCCAATTGAAATACTTAAAAAGATTAATGATGTACCACCGTAGCTGATAAATGGCAAAGGCAATCCAGTTGTAGGAAATAATCCTGTTGAAACTGCAACATTTATGAAAGCATAAAGAATAATTGAAAAAGAAATACCGAATGCGAGCAATTGTCCGAAACGGTCTTTCGTTCTTTTTGCTATGATGATTCCGGCAATAAATAAAACTAAGTAAGTTGTTAAAACGAAAACTACACCAATAAATCCAAGCTCTTCTCCCATAATTGCAAAAATGAAATCACCATAAGCTTCCGGTAAGAAGAGATTACTTTGTTTGCCATGCCCGATCCCAACACCGAAAATTCCACCGCTTCCCAATCCAAGTATAGCTTGTTTAACCTGGAGATTAATATCGCCGCCACTACTCAGACTATTGAAGAATGTTAAAATTCTTTCTCTTGAGTGTGAAAAAATCATTGCAACAGCACCGGCGGTAAAAAAACATGCAAAAGATGAAGCAAGTATGTGTGAGAATTTTGCACCACCGATATATAGCAACACAATTGAAATAAAAGCCAGAAGGATTGCATTGCTTATATTCGGCTGGATGAGTATCAATCCACAAATAATAATTATCCAAAAGAAGAAATAGATGAATCCGTTTTTGAAATCTACTATCAGATGTCTTTTCGCTTCTACCAAAGCTGCAAGGTGAATTATAAGAATAAGTTTTGCAGCATCCGCTGGCTGGAAAGTAATAAAACCAAGATTAATCCATCTGCCTGCACCTTTGTATAAAGGCGCCAGGAAAAGAGTTAAAAGAAGAATTGCTGTTACAATTATAACAGCATGCTTGCTGTATTCTTTATAAAGTTCATAAGGGATGAAACAGAATAATCCCATAAAACCAAAACCGAGTAAAACCTTAAACAAGTGTGAATTAAAAAGATGGTATACGCTGTCAAACTTAAATCCACTGTAAGTGCTGCTTGCACTCATAACCAAAATTAATCCCAGAAGCATTAAGCCTATGGATTCAAAAAATATTGTTGCAGCTAATCTTTTCATTTTATATTTATAAATCTCACTACAGGTTGAATAGAAAGTGTCATTCCCGTGAAAGCGGGAATCCGGATTATTAAGTTTTCAGATTCCCACTTTCGTGGGAATGACCACTTCGAAACCATTATATCAACCTGTAATGAGAATAATTATAATTTATTTACAGCTTCTTTAAAAACTTTTCCTCTGTGCTCATAATTATCAAACATATCGAAGCTTGCACAGGCGGGAGATAATAAAACAACTTCTCCGCTTCTTGCTTCTTTACTTACACTTGTTACAACATCTTCAAGAGATACTTTTAATTCTACTTTAACTATTGAATGAAAGAAATTAAAAACTTTCTCTGCAGATGAGCCTATTGCAAAAATCTTTTTCACTTTATCAGTAACAAGATCTTTTATTCGTGTGTAATCATTTCCTTTATCCTGTCCGCCAAGTATCAGAAATATCGGTTCATCAAAACTCTGTAAAGCATACCATACTGAATCAATGTTAGTTGCTTTAGAATCATTTATATATTTAACTCCACCCATTTCTCTAACAAGCTCAAGGCGATGTTCAACTCCTTTAAATGTTCTTAAACCTTCTTTTATTCCTTCATTATCAAAACCAAATATCTTTGCAGCATTTATAACAGCCATCGCATTTGCAACATTATGATTGCCTTTAATCAACAGTTCATTTACAGGCAGAGAAAATTCAAGATGACTATCAGTATTAAAAATTATCTGATCCTGAAATTTGTAACTTCCATTGAATAGAGTTTCTTTCAGTGAGAAATAATAACTTTTGCTTTTGTGAGAGGTAATATTATTTGATATAATTTCGTCATCTTTATTTAAAATTAAATAATCCGCTTCATCTTGGTTTTTATAAATTCTGAATTTTGAAGCAATGTAATTTTCAAACTTGTTTTCGTATCTGTTAAGATGATCGGGAGTAATATTTAATATCATTGCAACTTTTGGTTTAAACTCATCAATTAAATCAAGCTGAAAACTCGATACTTCAAGGGTAACAAATTCATTTTCCTTCACATCAAGAGCTATTTCGGAAAAAGCAAAACCAATGTTCCCTGCTGTATAAGTTTTGTAACCACATGTGTTGAATAAATGTCCGCACAAATATGTTGTAGTTGTTTTTCCGTTTGTTCCGGTTATTGCAACAACCTGCCCTCTACAAAAACTTCCGGCAAATTCGAGTTCACTTATTATTTTTAATTTTCTTTTTTGTCCTTCTTTCAAAACTGCTGCATCAGATGGTACGCCGGGACTTACTACCATAAGATCACAATCATAAACTCTGTCTGAGTGATTTCCAGTTTCAAAATTAATTCCCCGTTCTTTCAATATTGAGATTGAATTCTTCAATTTGCTTTCATCCGATAAATCACTCACAAATGGAACTCCGTTTAATTTCTTAACAAGTTTTGCAGCACCAACACCACTGCGAACTGCACCAATAATCGTAACTTTTTTACCAGAAATATTCATCATCGTATCTTAAATGATGTTAAGCTCACAATTGCAAGAATAATTGCAATTATGTAAAACCTTATTACTATTTTTGGTTCCGGCCATCCTAACAATTCAAAATGATGATGGAGCGGAGCCATTTTGAAAACACGTCTGCCTTCACCAAATCTTTTCTTTGTGTATTTGAAATAAAGTCTTTGAATAATAACTGAGATTGTCTCCATAAAAAAAATTCCACCGAGAATCGGGATAAGCAATTCCTTCTTTATTAATACTGCAAGAATTCCAAATGCACCGCCAAGGGCCAAAGAGCCAGTGTCTCCCATAAATACTTGTGCGGGATAGCTGTTGAACCAGAGGAAACCAAGCGCAGCGCCAATTAAGGCTGCTACATAAACAGTTAACTCGCCGGAACCGGGGAGATAAATTATATTAAGGTAATCCGAGAAGATTGCATTGCCGCTTACATAGCTTAAAAAAGCAAGTGCTAACATTACAATTACAATTATTCCGATTGCAAGTCCGTCGAGTCCATCAGTTAAATTAACTGCATTACTTGTTGCTGTTACTAAGAATATAACAACGGGGATGTAGAGAAATGCAAAATCCAAATTCACATCCTTTAAAAATGGTACTGTTGTTACAGTATTAATCCCTTCAAACTCCGGAGAAAAATAAATTACGGAACCGACAATAAGCCCAATTACTACCTGTCCAAGCAATTTGTATCTCCCGATTAACCCATTAGGATATTTTTTAACAACTTTCAAATAATCGTCAAGAAAACCAACCGCAGCAAGCCACAATGTTCCGGCAACTATCAATATTATATAAATGCTTTTAACATCTGCCCAAAGAAGAACCGGAATAAAGACAGATATAATTACAATTAGCCCTCCCATAGTCGGCGTTCCTGCTTTGGACCAATGAGATTCAGGAGCATCAACTTTTTTTGCTTCCCCAATCTGATGCTTTTGAAGCTTGCTTATAATCTTTGGTCCTAAATAGAGAGAAAGAAATAAACCCGTGATTGCGGCCAATGCAGATCTGAATGTCAAGAACCGAAATATCTCAAATCCGGGAGGATCAAAAGTCTTGTTTATGTAATCAAAAAGATAGTAGAGCATTTACAATATTCTCTCTTTTATTTTCTGAACAAAATATTCCATCTGCATTCCGCGGGAACCTTTTACAAGAATTACTGAATCGGAAAAATCTTTTGTTGAAATAAATCCGGATAAGGATTCTCTGTCAGGAAAATGTTTGCATTCGATTCCGGATTTTTTTAATCCGGTGTTAAGAAATTTCATCATTTTGCCAATTACATAAACCTGACCAATCTTATTTCTTTTAATAACTGCTGCAAGATTTTTATGATGTTTAAGTGATGTCTCACCTAATTCAAACATATCACCGAGAATTGCAATTTTGTTTTTAAAGATTTTAATCCGAGATAAAAGTTCGAGAGATGATTTCATCGAGTCAGGGTTTGCATTGTATGTATCATCAATCAAAATAAAATTTGAATACCGGTTTACATTTAATCTTTTATCAGGAGAAGAAAGCTTTTGCATTCCTTTAAGGATTTCCTTTTTCTTTAATCCTAATTTGAATGCAACACTTGAAGCGGCAAGCAAGTTCTTAAAACTCTGTTCTCCATAAAGATTGAATTCAGTTTTAATCTTTTCTTTCTTATATCTCAATTCTATAACAGGTTTGCCGTCATCAGTGTATTCTAAAATCTTTCCTTTAACATCTGAACCTTTTCTTATTCCAAAAGTAATCTTCCTTTTGTAGCCGTTAAATCTGGAAAGAAGTTCATCATCATTATTAATGAATATAGTTCCTTTTCCTTTAACCGTAGTTTCAAACAAAGAAATCTTTTCTCTCAAAACACCCTTCTTATCCTTTAAGAATTCAAGATGGGAGTTGCCGATGTTAGTAATTAATGCATAATCCGGCTGAGCAATCTCCGCTGTGTAAGCAACTTCACCAAAGTGATTTGTTCCATGCTCAAGTACTAAAACATCATGATCTTTTGTTGTATTAAAGATTGTTAACGGTACTCCAATGTGATTATTATTGTTTCCTAAAGTCTTATTCACAATAAATTTTTCTGAAAGCAATGTTGCAATCATATCTTTTGCTGTTGTTTTACCAGCGCTTCCGGTTAAGCTTATTATCCTTGTTTTCAGTTTGTTTCTCCACAAATATGCAAGGTACCCGTATGCTTTAGTTGTATCATCAACAAGAATAAGCGGAACTTTAAGATCCTCGAACTTTGAATATTTTTTTCTTTCAATAACAACCGCAGAAGCTCCTTTTTTAATTACATCTTTAACGAAATCATGTCCGTCGAACTTTTCACCTTTAATTGCAATAAACAAACAACCTTTTTCAATTTTTCTCGAATCAATAGAAACTTTTTTAACTGCCTTGTAATCAACAGGATTAACTATTTCTGATCCCGGCAAATTGAACAAGTCCTTCAGAGTTATTTTAACTTTCATTTGCCGAGGCCTGTCTGCCGATGGGCAGGTATTTTTCTGCAACCTCTCTATCCGAGAAGTGGTTCCTGATTCCATTTATTTCCTGGTAATTCTCATGTCCTTTACCAGCAACAAGAATTACAGCATTATCCTCAGAGTTTTTAATTGCATAGACAATTGCCTCTTCACGGTTTTCAACAACTTTAAAATTATCTTTTGCTATTCCTGCTTTTATATCCTCAATAATTGTTAAAGGATTTTCAAATCTTGGGTTGTCCGAAGTAATAACAACAAAATCACTTAGCTCAGATGCAATTTTACCCATAACCGGTCGCTTTGTTTTATCCCTGTTTCCACCACAGCCAAAAACTGTATAGACCTGTGCAGAATCTTTAACAATATCTTTCACAGCTAAAAGGGCTTTTTCAAGACTATCTGCTGTGTGTGAATAATCAACTACAACTTTTTTCTTTCCTATGCCAATTACTTCAAAACGACCGGGAACCTGTTTTGTATTTTTTATTCCATCAATAATATTTTCCTGTTTGATACCGGAAACAAAACAAACAGCAAA
>CAZECH010000007.1:7618-21461 GCA_964510675.1 uncultured Ignavibacteriaceae bacterium | reverse complement strand
AGCCAGAAATTAAAATTCCGTTCAGGGATAACAACAACTTTTGAATACATATTGGAATGATTTAACCCACAATATTCAGCACACATAATGTTGTAAGAACCTGTTTCTGAAGCATTAAACCAAACAAAATTATTTTTATTCGGAATAACATCCTTCTTTACTCTAAAAGCAGGAACAAAGAAAGCATGGTTTACATCCAGTGAGTGAAGATTAAGCCTGACATTTTTATTTAATGGGACATACAATGTATCTGTCTGAACTCCATTCTGATATTTAAATGTCCACTTCCACATCTGGGCTGTAACATCAATTATCATTGAATCTTCAGGAGCTTCGGACATTTGTTTGTAACCAACCCATCCATACCAGAACATAATTAAAACAAGAATAGTCGGTATAATCGTCCATGCAATTTCCAATGGCACATTGCCATGAATGTTTGTTGCTTTTGGATTTCTCTTTCTACTGTACTTTATGACAAAGTAAACCATCAGGAAGGTAATCAGTACAAGGAAAACAACCGAGATTACCATAACAACCCAAAACGCAGTGTCAACAGATTCTACAAAATTTGATGGTCCTGAAAACATATTTCCCTTATTTAAAAGAATAATCTGAAAAGAGAAGAACTATTGAAATTATAAAAAAGAAAAGCGCGACTACAAGAAATATTTTAAAAACCTTTTGTTCAATTCTAAGATGCATAAAAATTGATAGCACAAGGTATGATTTGATAGCTGCAATAGTTAAAGCAGTAGCTATAGTTAATGCGCCAAAATTAATTCCTGCAACAGCAACAGTTAATCCGGTTAAAGTAAGAAGACCAAGCCACACAAGGATAAATATTCCGTAACCGTGCATATGCTGATGTGTTTCGTCTTTGTGCATAAGTTTTTCTCTAAGTTATTAAATAGAATAACGGGAACAAGAAAATCCAGATAATATCTACAAGGTGCCAGTAAAGACCAGCAGCTTCAAGTTTAACAAAGCTGTCTTTATTTATAATACCTTTTGCAGTGAGTCTAGTCATTACACCAATTAAAACAGCTCCTATAATAACATGAAGTCCGTGAAGTCCTGTCATAACATAATATAGTCCAAAGAATAAAATCTCACCTGAATCTCTGGATAATAAAATATCAGCACCGGGAAAAATTCCATGATGGATTTTTGTTGTCCATTCAAAATATTTGTTTATCATGAAACCAAGAGCAAAAACAATTGTAAGCAACTGGAAGAAGATTGAAAGCTTCCTGTTATCTTTTTGAATAGCAATTATAGAAAGAGCCATTGTTAGACTGCTTGTTAAAAGAATAGCAGTATTAAAGCATCCAATTAAAGTATTTAACTCTTTAGCGGCAATATGAAAAGCTTCAGCATTCATATAACGGTAAACAGCATAAAGGAAAAACATTCCTCCAAAAAGAAGAAGCTCAGTAAACAGGAATAACCACATTCCCATACGGGAGGCAATATCATCCCTGTGAACATGGCTTATAGCGTGTTCTTGTGTACTCACTTTATTTCCTCCAAATGAGGTTCATCATTCTGCTTATATTCATAAGGGCTCTCAGTTATTGTAGGAATATGTTCAAAGTTCTCAAGAGGAGGAGGAGTTGGAACTTGCCACTCAAGTGTTTCGCCACCCCAGATATTCTGTTCAGTTACTGGTTTACCTTTCTTAAAAGATTTTATGAGATTGGTAAACATAATTATCAAACCAATAATCAAAATCCAGGAGCCGATTGTAGAGATTAAATGATAAATATGATATTCAGGTAAATAATCGTAATATCTTCTAGGCATTCCCATCCATCCCATTATAAACATAGGAAAATAGAGTGTGTTAAATCCTACAAATAAAAACCAGAAAGCAGTTTTTGCAGTTTTATGATTGTACATTCGTCCAAACATTTTTGGCAACCAATAATGCATTGCTGTAAAAATTCCAAAACCGGTTCCCCCAAACATTACATAGTGGAAATGTGCAACAATGAATGAAGTATCATGAATCTGCATATTTACTGCAAGAGTTCCCTGAAACAATCCTGTAAAGCCTCCAATCGAAAAAAGAAAAATGAAACCAAGTGCATACAACAGTGGTGGAGCAAGTTCAATTGAACCTTTATAAAGAGTTGCTGTCCAGTTAAAAACTTTTATTGCACTTGGTATAGCTACAAGAAAAGTTAATATTGAAAAAACAAATTGACCGGTTTCACTCATTCCTGCTGTGAACATATGGTGAGCCCAAACAAGAGAACCAAACAAAGCAATCCCAATTGACGAAAAAGCAATGAACTTATAACCAAAAATTGTTCTTCTAGCAAATACCGGAATTACTTCTGAGATTACTCCCATTGCAGGTAATATCATTATATAAACCGCAGGATGTGAATAAATCCAGAATAAATGCTGATATAGGACCGGATCACCACCAAGTGCCGGATCAAATAAACCAACTCCAAACCATCTTTCAACAGCAACAAGCAAAAGAGTTATACCGATAATCGGAGTGGCGAGCACCTGAACCCAAGCAGTTGAATAAAGTGACCAGATTGAAAGCGGCATTTTAAACCAGGTCATTCCCGGCGCTCTCATCCTGTGAATAGTTGTTACAAAATTTAATCCGGTAAGAATAGATGAGAAGCCAAGTATAAATGCAGCAAATAAAGTATAAGTAACATTTGTACCTGAACGAACACTGTAAGGAATATAAAAAGTCCAGCCTGTATCTGCAGATCCACCGGGAAGTGTAATTGAAAGTATTGCAATAATTCCACCTAAAGCAAACAAGTACCAGGATAAAAGATTTATTCTGGGGAAAGCAACATCTTTAGCACCAATAAGAATTGGCAGAAAGAAGTTTCCGAAAACTGCAGGAATACCGGGAATTACAAAAAGGAAAATCATTATTACACCATGAAGTGTAAAAATCTGGTTGTAAGTCTGGGCATCCATTATGGTTCTTCCGGGGGCAATGAGTTCAAGTCTCATCAGAAAACCAAAAGTTACTCCCGCAGCATAAAAGATGAGAAGAGAAACAAGATAAAGTATTCCTATTCTTTTATGGTCTGTAGAAGTTATCCAGGATTTTAGTCCTCTTCCTCTACCTTTATATTCAAGGTAACTTGGTTCTTTGCCGTTATGCTCAATTGCTATTGCATCACTGGACATTATTAACCTCTTGCTGCTTTTTACCAAAAGAATCTTTTTTATTCTTCTTTGGTTTGATTGTAATGAACAAAACAAAAACTACCGCCATCAATATTATTCCTGCACCAAAAATCCTGGTAGCATTTAAAACATAGGTTTTACCTTCAGGATCATACCTAAAACAAAACTGAAGCATTCTTGCAATAGTCGGTGTTTCTCTTCCTTCAAATGCTTCTCCTATAGCCATTTTAAAATCAAAAGGCATAATGTTATATCCTTTGGCATCAGAATAACCGGGGAAAAGGTACCTGCATATCTTACCTTCTTTTGAAAGAAAGATAACTGCACCTGAATGAATAAATTCATCTCCTTCTTTCTTAAAATAAAATCCTGCTGCATCTGTTAGAGTTTTTATGGCTGTGCTGTCTCCGGTAAGAAAGCTCCACGCACTTTCAGGAAATTCTTTTTCAATAATTTTCATATAATTTCTTTTTTTATCGGAAGCCAGTTCAGGTTTTTCTGTATGATCAAAACTTAAAGTTATTATGTTGTATTTCTCACCTGGTTTTAAATCCACTTTATCAATCACTTCTGCTATAGACGTCATTAAAGGAGAACAAATACCCGGACATTCATAATAAACAAAAGCAAGAACAGTTGGAGTTTTTATAAAATCGCTCAATGGTTTTTTATTTCCAGCTTCATCATAAAAAGAAAGATTAAGCGGGAGCTTTTTACCAAGCTGTTCATCTATACCGATTTGAATCTTCTGAGAAAAATTACAAGCGTTAAAGAAAATAAAAAGTACTATAATCTTATAAATGATTTTCATCTCATACCTCCCTGTTAAAAAAGTCCGTTCATATAACTGTACAGCAAATCCCAATCATTAGAAGACAATTTAAAAATATTATTATTGAATCCGTTCCTGTTTACATTATAAACGATTGAATTTATAAATCTTTGATAATCCTGTTTCCAGCTTTTATTAGAATTGAGAGTTGTTAAAGCTTTAATCTCATTCGAAGTTATTTTGCCAAAAATTTGTGCTACATTCCTATCAGAATATATCTTGTTGAGTTTCTGAGAAATATCCTGGATAGAAGTACTACTCTCCTTAACTATTATATCCACTGCCTTCTGAACAGGTATCTGGGCAGGAATTTCTTTCCCTTGTGAAAGAGAATAAGTCTGGTCAAGAGCCATTAACTCACCTTCACTATTAACAGGTGGATCAGGAACAAAAGTATCTCTTATATAATGAGCTAAAGCAATCCTGTCTACAGGAGGAAGATAATTATAAGAAATCATTCCACTCCCCGGAATTCCTGCTTCCAGTGTTTGATAAATTTGTGAAAGCTTAGGACCGTTTTTCCAGCCATCTTTATTTGTAAAATTTCTTGGTAACGGATTTAAGCTTATACCTGCCGGTCCGTCTCCCAAACCTTGTTCACCATGACAGGATGCACAAATTGTTGTATAATTTTCTTTCCCTTGTGCCAGTAATTCCGGTGTAGATTTGCTTACCTCAATAATATTAACCGGGGGTATTGTTCTTGGTTCAACTACCGGAAGATCAGTTACCTGTGTTGTATCTGGTGGAATCGGTGTAACATTCTGCCTTGCAATATTATCTAAGTTTGAAAGATAAATGAAACCAATTCCTATAATTACAACAAGGATATAAGGATATATTAATCCGAAAACTCTTCCGGGTTCAGATGTGAATTTTTTTATTTTCTCTTTAAAATCAATCATAAATTTTAATGCAGAGTAAAGTCAAGTCCTTTTTGAAGTTTAGGATCACGAACAGGAATTAAATTATATTTTTTAGCATTCATATTAAATATCAGAATCAGTAATCCAACAACGCCAATTGGAAAAACAAAATCTACCCAGCTAAAAATATAACCGTTACCATTATTGTTTAAATTTGGCATTGCAAGCCAGTATAAATCGAAATAGTGCATTACTAAAATCCAAACAGACATAAATTTTAATCTGCGCGGATTTGTTTTTGCAGGATAGGATAACAAAGCTCCAAACGGAATTATGAAGTGAGCGAGAATTAGTATTACAGAAAAATATTCCCAACCATTAGACCATCTCATAAGAAACCAGAAATTTTCTTCAGGAAGATTTGCATACCAAATAAGCATGTATTGTGAGAATGCTATATATCCCCAGAAACATGTAAAGGTAAATAGTAAAGTTCCGAGACTGTAGTAATGATCATTATTAAGTCTTGAGCTTAAATATCCTTTATCTTTAAGAAGAATAACAATTAGAGTTATAGCTGCAAGTGAAGCCCAAACTGAACCTGCGAAATAATAAACTCCAAAAATTGTTGAGAACCAGTGAGGCTCAAGACTCATCAGCCAATCAATTGCAGAAACAGATATAGTTATTGCAAATAAAGGAATAAAAATTCCTGATATAACAATATTCTTTTTGGTTAACTTCTGATCGCCGCTTGTATCCTGTTTGCGGGAATTTTTAGTTAATAAATAATAGAAAAAACTCCACAATCCAAAAACAACTATTACTCTGATAATGAAGAAAGTGGAATTTAAATAAGGAGATTTCCCTTTGAGTATCGGATCTTCATTTATAACTTCTGTATGTGACCAATGGAATAAAGAATGCAGGCTTAAGATTAATGGAATAGCCAGTACAATAAGTATAGGCAATGATGAAGCCAGAAATTCACTTATCCTTCTGAATGGTGTACTCCAATCTGCACCTGCTATATACTCAAGAGCAACAAGGAAAAGAGAACCGATTCCTAAACTAACCAAAAACATAAATGCAACAAGATAACTGTATGAAGCACGCACAGGTTCAATTACAAATCCGACTATACCAAGTATAAGCCCGAAAATAAATAACACAGTACCAAGTTTTACAACACTGGCTGGTAAATCTTTTTTTATATAACCGGATTCATTATTCAGCATTTACAACAGGCTCCTTTTTAACTTCCTCTAAATCTGTAAGCCTGGCATTCTTGGCTCTTTGCAAAGCGCGAATGTAATGTACAATTGCCCATCGCTCTTCGGAAGTTGTTTGAGATTCATAAGAAGGCATTATATTTTGTCCGTTAACCATAATGTGATAAATCATTCCATCACTAAAATCTCTCCCTCTTTGAGAATGCAAGGTTGGTGGATTAGGAAATTGTCCGCGCAAATGGCTATCGCCATCAGCAAAAGTACCATGGCAAGGGCTGCAAAAAGCTAAATATTTTTTCTTACCAAGTTCTAAAACTTCCTTTGTTGGTAATAAAGGATTTGGTAAAGTTTCAACAGGATTTAATTGTCCTTTATAAGGGTACGGCAAATAACCTTTAGCAACTGTACCTTCAACAGGTTTTCTCATCCCGAAAGCATCTGCATAGAAAACACTTTTCTCCTGTGCAGTAACTTTATCCTGTTCAGTCATCCAGTTGAAAGGTTCTATATAAACAACTTTGTTGAGAGTAATATAAGTAAGAGCGGAAACCAATAAGGCAACAACAATAAGAAAAGTTATAAATCTTGGCTGAAGAACCGGATAATTTTCTTTTACAGGTTTGTTAATTGAATGTATTTTTTTCCCACCAAGTTTCTGTAGAAAACCGGTTACTTCTATTTCATCAAAATTAGTATCATCAGCTTCTATCACAATTCCATACTTATCTGCTGATACAGCTTTCATATAATCAGTATCATGCAATGGATGATTATTAGAAGGCAGCGAGGCAAACATAGCAAGTAATCCAATTACTGTTGAAACACCGCCAAGCAATACTGTGGTTTCAAATGTTATTGGGATGAATGCCGGGAAAGAGAAGAATGGTTTACCACCAATAACCATCGGGTAATCAATAGACATCGTCCAGAAAGCAAATAAAAGAATGAAAGCGGTTCCGGAAAATCCCAGAAAGGTAGTTACAAATCCAACCAAAGATCTCTTTAATCCCATTGCCCTGTCCATTCCATGTACAGGGTATGGCGTATTTACATCAAAATTTTTGTATCCTGCTTTTGCAACTTCTCTGGCAGCATTGATTATCTCATCAGCATTATCAAATAAAGCAGTAACACCATATAAGTTTTTATTATTACTCATGGTGTACTCCAATATGAGAGGGCTGAGCTCCTTTTGAAACAGCTTTTACTTCTGACATTGAAATAACTGGTAAAGTTTTTGCAAATAATAAAACTAATGTGAAGAATAAACCAAAACTTCCAAGAAGAATTCCTAAATCAATTAAAGTTGGAGTATAATAACCCCAGCTTGAAGGAAGAAAATCTCTGTGTAAAGATGAAACAATAATAACGAATCTTTCGAACCACATTCCTACATTTACAAAAATAACTATGACAAACATTATTGGTACTGACCTTCTTATCTTTCTAAACCAGAATAACTGGGGAATGAATACATTGCAGCTAACCATAATCCAGTATGCCCATGCATAGGGACCAAATACACGATTAATAAAAGCGAATTGTTCAAACTCTGAACCACTGTACCAGGCAATAAATAATTCCATTGCATAAGCATATCCTACCATCATTCCCGTTGCAAGCATTATTTTGTTCATTCTATCAAGATGGTTAAGAGTAATGATCTGCTCCATATCAAAAACTTTTCTTACAATGATCATTACGGTTACAACCATAGCAAATCCTGAAAAGATTGCACCAGCAACAAAGTATGGCGGGAATATAGTTGTATGCCATCCGGGTAATACTGAAGTTGCAAAATCAAAACTTACAATTGAGTGAACTGAAAGAACAAGCGGAGTAGAAATACCGGCAAGAATCATATAAGCCTTTTCATAATGCTGCCAGTGGCGGTTTGAATGTCTCCATCCCAAACTAAAAACAGAATAAATTGTTTTCTTTATTTTGGAAACAGTCCGGTCTCTTAATATTGCAAAGTCAGGAATTAATCCCACATACCAAAACAAAAGAGAAATTGTAAAGTATGTTGAAACTGCAAAAACATCCCACACAAGAGGCGAAATAAAATTAACCCAAAGTCCATGTTGATTTGGATAAGGAGTCAAATAACCAGCAAGCCATGGCCTTCCTGTATGAATTATTGGGAATAAACCTGCGCACATAACTGCAAAAATTGTCATGGCTTCGGCAAAACGTGCAATTCCTGTTCTCCACTTTTGTCTAAGTAAGAAAAGTATTGCAGATATAAGAGTTCCTGCATGTCCAATACCAATCCAGAAAACAAAATTTACAATGCCAAATGCCCAGCCAACAGGTTGATTATTACCCCAGGTTCCGACTCCCAAAAAAAGTGTTATACCAATACACAAAGCTCCAATAAGAAGAGCACCTGATGAAATAGTTAAAGCAATAAGATATTTTTTCCCGGGTTTTTCTTCCATTGGACGAGCAATAATTTTGTCAATCTCAGCTCGTCTAAGATCACCTTCAACAACTGCTATTTCACTGGTGTAATCCAGTTCCACTTATGCACTCTCCTTGTGTGTGTTTCTTAGTTTGGCAATGTAAGTAACATTCGGGCGAACATTTAATTCTTCAAGTACATGATAACCAAGTTCATGATTCCTGAATTTATTTAATTCGGATTCTTTATCGTTACTATCTCCAAAAACTATTGCATTGGTTGGACATACATCCTGGCAGGCTGTTTTAACATCGGTACCTTTCAACTGTCTGTTCTCTCTTGTTGCATCTTCTCTCGCTTCCATAATTCGCTGAATACAGAAAGAACATTTCTCCATAACACCACGGGATCTTACTGTTACTTCAGGATTATATACCAGGCTGAACAATTTATTCATCTGGTAACCATCATCATATTGATCCCTGAAATTATAAAAGTTGAATCGTCTTACTTTATAAGGACAGTTGTTTGAACAATATCTTGTTCCAACACAACGGTTGTAAACCATCTGGTTTAATCCATCAGGGCTGTGTGTTGTTGCAACAACAGGACAAACATTTTCGCATGGTGCGTTATCACAATGCTGGCAAAGCATCGGCTGGTTGCTTACAGCAGGTTCATCAATTGAGCCTGAGTAATATCTATCAATCCTTATCCAGTGCATTTCTCTTCCGCGTTTTACCTGGTCTTTGCCAACAACAGGAATATTGTTTTCAGAAGTGCAGGCTACAATACATTCTCCGCAGCCAATACATTTATTAAGATCAATAGCCATTCCCCATTTAACACCTGTATAAGAATGATCATCATAAAGACTGTGTAACTCATGTTCATCACCATAAAGAAAATAAGGATTCTTCACATATTCATTTAGAGTCCCTTCACGGATTATTCCTCTCTTCTTTGCAGAATCTTTAGTCAGCTCATCATCAAATGATTGATGTTCCTGTGCTGTAACAACTTCATATTTATTTTCAACTTTATTTACTTTAGCTGCTGTAAAAAGGAATGGAGAAAGATTGTAAGCTGAACTCATTAAAACATTTGCATTAAATCCAACATCTTTTCCAATAGTCCCGGTTTTAGTTCGTCCATATCCTAATTCTATCGTTATAGTTTTGTCAGAAGAACCAGGCTGAATGAAAACAGGAATTTTTAATTTCCTGTTATCAATTGAAATTTCAATTAAATCGTTATAATCAACAGCAAGTTCTTTTGCAGTTGCCTGAGAAATTGCAGCATAATTATCCCAGGTTACTTTTGTAACAGGATGAGGTAATTCCTGGAGCCAGCCATTGTTTGCAAATCTGCCATCATCAATAGAGTAATTATTTTTTAAAACAACAGTAAAACCTGAAACATCCGCTGGTGTGTTAAGCTCGGAAAGTGAAGCTGTATTGAAGTTTCCCGAAATAGAATTATTTTCATTAAAGACTACAATTCCGTCATGCAAAGCACCAAGCCAGAACTGCTCAAATGGTAATCCTGAAGATAAAGTTGGATATACACTTTGCTGCCAATTGTTCTTTAAATATTCGTGATATAGATTTTCTTTGTACTCAAAACTATCACCACCTGCCCAGCTTAACAGGACAGCTTCTTTCTGCCTCGTATTGTGAATCTGAGAGATCACAGGCTGCTGCATTGTGTACAAGCCTGTTCTTGTTTTAGCATCACCCCAGCTTTCAAAGGAATGATTAATTGGCAAAGTATATTTCCCAAGGACTGAAGTTTCATTCTCTTGTTCAACAAGGCTTATAACAGTTTTAACTTTTTTAATAGCAGATGAGTAACCCAAATCTTGAGGAAGATGATAAGTAGGATTTGAATCGAAATGAATTACTGCACCAACTTTCCAATTATTCATTAATGAAATTAAATTCTTCCATTCATCTATTGCAGTAAGTGATAGAAGTGTAACATCGGATTCATTCCTATAAAGGTTTTTATTCCCAAGAATTTCATTCAGATAATTAACAGCAATATGAACTTTCTCAGGAAGTGTATCTCCCGCATATATAATAGATGATCCAAGATTGCCAATTAAATCATTTACCAGATGATTTAAAATTTTTTCTGATAGAGAATATTTCTTTGCAAGCAAAATAAGAGAATAATTTCCTGTTGAAGAAATGTTCAATTTACTACTAACTTCATTTAATAAACTCATTACAAATTCAAATTGTGCATCCGGACGAAGCCTTAACCTGTAATCAGCATTCATTCCTGTTAGGGACATATTCCCTTCTACAGTATACAACCGGTTAAATTTATCCGGATTATTTACATCCCTTCCTTTGGCAAATAACCTTGCGTTTTCTATATGATTTCCTTCTACGCCAAGAAAATCACCTTCAAGAGAAAGAATTATTTTCGCTTCATCCCACTTGATAAGAGGAAATACACCTGAACCGTAACATTTCTTCCAGGCATTGTTTCTGATTTCATTATTAAATAATTCATAAGAATAAACTTTCGTTGAGGGATATTTACTTGCAAAATCCTGTAAAACTTTTAATGTTGTCGGTGAGTTGATAGAATGAGTAATTATTGCAATTTCTTTTCCGTCAAGATTTTGAAGAGCATTTCTAATTTCAGTATCAACACTAGCCCAGGAAGTTTGCTCAAACCCTCCACCTGATTTTTTCAGAGGAGATGCTAGTCTTTCAGGATCATATAAACCAAGGATACTAGCCTGGCATTTAGCACAAATCTTTCCTTGAGAAACCGGGTGATCAGGATTTCCATCAACTTTTATTGGTCGTCCTTCCCTTGTTTTAATCAAAATACCACAGCCGCATTTACAGCAGTTTGCAAAAGAAGCATAGTAATTTGCTTTTCCTGGAATAATTTCTTCAGGTTTTTTTGTGTACGGAATTATTTCTCCCTTATCCCTATAGTCGGCACATCCGGTTCCTGCCAAAGCAGCAGAAGCGCCTACAAGTGCAAGAAACTTTCTTCTTGATATACCTGAAAGTCTGGATAATTCAAAATCATCTGTTACACCATCTCTAAACTCGTGATGACAAGCTTCTACAAATGAAGGATCATTATGCAATTGTTTAAGACTCTTCCAGTAAGTCGGCTGAATATTTATATCCTGCGGTGTCATCAAACTATCTTT
Source organism: uncultured Ignavibacteriaceae bacterium (assembly GCA_964510675.1). Taxonomy (GTDB): domain Bacteria; phylum Bacteroidota; class Ignavibacteria; order Ignavibacteriales; family Ignavibacteriaceae; genus RBG-16-34-14. The sequence goes on along the minus strand of CAZECH010000007.1, from coordinate 9,769 downwards.
ATTCTCAGCCATTTTTCCTACCGTCTTTTTTTCTGCTTACTGCCTGAGGATTAATTTTAATCTCCCCTCTCTTTATATCTTTTTTACCAAATAGTCTGAAAGGTAAAGAACTGAACAAAACCAATCCTATAAAACCTTTACTCAAACTGGAAAAGAATTTCTTTCTCTCTATTGTTTTCACTTTTTGATTATAATTTTCTTTACTCATAAAAAAACCTAAACTACCTGTGACAAGCCCAGCAATATTCAGGGCCTTGGTTTATATTCTTTAATTCAGGAATTTTTTGATGAATGTTTCTATGACAATCGAGACATGCAGCCATAGTAAATGAGTTCATTTGCCCGACTACATCCATTTGATTAACATTACCATGACAACTTGTACAATCAATTCCTTTATTTACATGAACACTATGATTGAAATAAGCAAATTCCGGCACTTTATGAATTCTCTTCCATTCAAGTGCTTTCCCTTCACTATAATACTGAGTAAGCTTTATTATTTCAGGCCTGTCTTTCCTAGCAACGGTATGGCAATTCATACAGGTTGCTACAGCAGGAATAGTTGCATGACGTGATTTTTCAACGAATGAGTGACAGTACTGACAGTCAATTTTCATAGTCCCCGCATGCAATTTATGTGAAAATAAAATCGGCTGCTGAGGTGTATAACCAATTCCATCCCGTTCCGCTCTTGAAGCAAAATAAGTTACAGAAAACGAAGCTATGGCTATAAAAAGTGTTATGGGAAGCCTGACCCGGAGTATATGATCCAAAAAAGATTTATTCATATATCTATACTAACGGTGCCCTTAGGTCAAAGAATAAATTCAAAATAAACTCTTTAAATTTTTAAAATGTTTGATACAGAAGATGATTATTTTTATTGATTATTCGATGCGGAAATTATTAACGCGCACGTCGAATTTTTTGGAATACTTAGTAAAATATTAGTGGTCAAAATTATAAAATATAGTATATAAAACAAATCTTGTCTAAAGAATTTTTAAGAGACCTTTGTTAAATTCCTGTTCAAAAAAGTAGCTAAATGTTCTACTTCTATATTAAGATTATTTTTTTTGCATCCATATTTTATTTGGAAAATACAACCTGGGTTTGAGGTAAGAATCTTTTCGGATTTTGAATTTTTTATATGAGCAATTTTTCTTTTAAGAATTTTCATTGAGTCTTCATACCTTGTTATATTATAAATACCTGCACTTCCACAGCACCATGTTGATTCTTCCAGTTCTTTATATCTAATTCCTGGAATTGAACTAATGATTTTTCTTGGTTGAGAAAATATTTTCTGACTGTGAACTAAATGACATGCATCATGATAAGTTACACTTTCAGTACACTTTTTAAATTCAAATGGTGAAATATCAGAATAAAATTCACTCAGGTCTTTTACTCTTTCACTGAATTTCTTAGCTAGAGCAGATAATTCAAGATCATCACTAAATAAATGAACATACTCTTTCATAAACGCACCACAACCGGCAGAGTTTGAAATCAGGTAATCATAATTATACTTACTGAATGTCTTCACATTTTCTTTGGCTAATTTTTTTGCTGTTTTAATATCGCCATTATGAGCATGAAGAGAACCGCAGCAAACCTGGTTCTTAGGAGTTATAACTTTGCATCCTGTTTTGGAAAGGAGCTCAACAGTATCATTGTTTATATCAGCAAACATTACATTCATCAGGCAGCCGTAATGAAAAGATACATTCATCTTCTTTTGAATTTTTGATTCAGTAATTTCAGGAATAATTGAGTCGCTAAATATTTTAGCAACTCTTGGAGATAGTGAATCCAGTTCAATTAATTTAGAAGGAAAGATTTTAAGTTTACAAAATGTTTTTACTAATCCCGGTAAAAATGAATTCTGATAATAGTAAAGCAATCTTGCGGCATTTTTCAAATTTCGATTTGATGCTAAAATATATTTGAACACAAATCTTTTTATTATCTTTTTTAGAATAGAACCGCTGCCGGAATTTTCAACTTCAACTCTTGCTGCTTCTACCATAACTCCATATTTAACTCCGGCTGGACATGCAGTTTCGCAAGCCTGGCAGTCCAAACAAAAATTCATTTCATCTGTAAATACTTTTGAAATCGATAAAGTCCCATTAGCAACAGATT
>CAZECH010000007.1:1113-7608 GCA_964510675.1 uncultured Ignavibacteriaceae bacterium | reverse complement strand
ATTGCATTTTCGGCAACAGATTTGATTAACTTTATTCTGCCTCTTGGGGATGATCGTTCAAGTTTTGTTAATTCATAAGTAGGACAGGTGGCAAGGCACATTCCACAATGAATGCACTGGGAAAGAATGTCATCGCTGGGAAGAATACCGAGAAGATTGTTATTTACTTTAATACCTTGCATTCATCATTTACTTTTTAAGTTTGCAGTCTCCAGTCCACATTAAGCAATTAATTCTATTTGAAATAGTCAACTGTCTACTGAAAACGGCCAACTGGTGAGTATTCCTCACACTTTGGACTTATTGAAAAAATCTTCCCCGGATTGATAATATTGTTTGGATCAATTGCAGATTTAATTTTCTTCATCATCTCAACTGCCGGAATTCCTACAGCCAGTTCAAGGAAATGTTTTTTTGCTAAACCAGTTCCGTGTTCACCAGTAATCGTACCACCAAGTTTTATTGCTTCATTAAAGATAAAATCAAATGCTTTATGTGCACGGGTGATTTCATCATTGTCTTTTTCATCAGTAAGACATGTTGGATGAAGATTCCCATCCCCGGCATGTCCAAAATTTCCAAACATTACATCAAACTTTCTTGAAGCTTCTGTTACTTTCTCAATCATAATCGGAAGCTCACTTCGCGGAACAGTTGCATCTTCAAGAATTGTTGTTGGCCTTCTTCTTGCCAGGGCACTGAATGCACTTCTTCTTGCAGTTTTTAATTTTAATGCTTCTTCTTCCGAGGCAGCAATTTTAACCAATGATGCATTATTTTTCTTAAAGATATTACTAATGATCTCCGCATCTTCATTTACTTCGGTTCCTCTTCCATCAACTTCAATTAAAAGCATCGCTCGGCTGTTTACCGGTAAACCAATGTGTGTATAATCTTCTACGCAATTAATTGTTGTGTTATCCATAAACTCCATCATGCAAGGAACAATATGAGCAGCAATTATATCTGAAACAGCTTTAGCACTATCTGTCATTTTATCAAAATAACTAAGAAGAGTAATGGATTTAGTAGATTTGGGAATCAACTTCAATAAAATCTTTGTTATAATTCCAAGTGTTCCTTCGCTGCCAACAATAAAATCCCTTAGATTATATCCTGCGACATCCTTCATATTTTTTCCTCCTGTTTTCAGTAATTCTCCATTTGGTAAAATCATTTCTGTTCCGAGAATATAATTTTTTGTAACACCATATTTTAGTCCGCGTAAGCCACCTGCATTGTTGGCAACATTTCCACCAATTGTACAAACATTTAAACTCCCAGGATCAGGAGGATAAAATAAACCATACCTTTCAACTTCTTTTTGAAGAATCCCGGTTACAACACCAGGTTGAACAGTTGCAGTTAAATTTTGAGTATCAATCTCAAGTATCTTATTCCATTTAGTCATTACAACAACAATACTATTCTCAACAGGAATTGCCCCCCCACTTAAACCAGTTCCTGCACCTCTTGGAACAATATTGAATTTTTCTTCATTTGCTAATTTTACAATCTGAGAAATTTGTTTATCATTTTCAGGAAAGATTATTGCTTCAGGAAGCTGCTGAAAGATTGGAGTTGCATCAAAAGAATAGCAGAGTTTGTCTTCGTGTGAGTCAAAATAATTTCCGGGACTAACAATGCTTTTTATTTTTTCCTTTAAATTTTGATTCATAACTAATAATAATTTAAGAATAATTTGTTAGAGAAGTTTAAGTAAGATTAATTGAATAGCACAAATTTACATTAAGCAAAATATATTTGATCCCCATAAATAAATAATGCCGGATGAGTCCGGCTGTTAAAATAATCTTATTAAAACTATTTTATTTATTATTTAACAGCTTGTTATAAGTCTGATCACTATTTGCAACATCCAAAGCAATTTGAAACTGGTAATCATACTTCAATATTTCTTCAACTTTACCTTCATAACCTGAATATCTTGAAGCAAGCTCTCCTTTAATTTCTCTTAGGATTTCTTTGTTAAAAACTTTGAGTCCGGTATTTACATTTTCTTCAAAATGCTTTTTTGCATTTTCAAGATCAATAATAACATCATTATCCAATTTTTTATTCTTTGAATCTGCAATAAGTTTTTGAAGCTGCTTTTCAGACTCTGATTGAAAAGTATAATTATTCTCTGTAAGATATTTTTCAAATTCACTTAATAATTTATCTTCTTTACTAGAAATAAAATTTTCATTCTGATTTTTATAATAATAATTATCCGCAAATTTAAAGAAGAAACCTTTTGCTAAAAGATCCGAAGTAATTTCTCCCTGAATTTTATATTCAACAGTAGTATCGGGTGTTATTCCACCTGCACCGTAAACAGCTCTCAGGTTATCGGTTGAGAAACGAGTAGTAATGAGTGAATCAACATTTGTTATAATTTTATTGTCCTTGGAGTAATCAATCTCCTGAATGCACCTTCCGCTTGGAGTATAATATTTTGCAGTTGTTATTTTCAAGGAAGTATTAAAGTTTAACGGAGTAATTGTTTGTACAAGCCCTTTGCCAAATGATTTTGTCCCAAGTATTACTCCCCTATCATGATCTTGTATTGCACCTGCAACAATTTCAGATGCAGAAGCTGAGCCTTCGTTTATAAGAACAATAAGTTTCGTGATACCAACCATCGGTTCTTGTACGGCAAAATATTCTTTTTTAGTTGATTCATCCCTGCCTTTGGTCGTAACAATAAGCTGTCCTTTATCAAGAAACTTATCAACTATATCAACAGCAACGTCAAGCAATCCGCCGGGGTTTCCTCTCAAATCGAAAATAATAGATTTAATTTCCTTTTTTTCTTTAAGTTCTTTCAATGCTTTTCTTACTTCATCCCCTGCAGAACGGCTGAAGTTAGTTAATTTCATATATACGTTGTTACTGTTCTCAGGATAGAAATCATAATAAGTTAAATTTTTAATAATTACTTCTTCTCTGATAAGGTTAAACCTGAGAGTGTCGGCATCACCATTTCTTAAAATTTTTAATTCAACTTCAGTTCCTGGTTCACCTTTAACAAGATTAGAAATATCATTTACATTTTCGGGGCCAATTTTCATTCCGCCAGCTTCTATTAAAACATCACCAATTCTTATTCCCTGCTTTTGAGCAGAGTAACCGTCAAGCACCTCAACAACTGTAACTTTATCAGCTCTCACACCAATTGAAATTCCAACGCCACCATATTTTCCGCTTGTTATAAGATCAATATCATCTTTTTTATTCTCATCAATAAAGATTGTATAGGGATCGAGTGAATTAAGCATTCCTTCAATACCTGCCTGCATAAATTTTTCAGGATCAATTTCATCTACATAATTAAGTGAAATCTCTTTATATACATTTCCAAAAAGATCGATGTTCTTTGAGATTTCAAAATATACATCGTCATTGCCGGGGAAAAAACCTGAGAACAAAAGCAACACACCAAAGGCAAGCATTAACCTGGTAATCTTAGCTGACTTCATTTAGTCTCCTTTTATCTAATATTATTATTTCGTTTACAATGTTAGAATGAATTTCTTCTATACTTTTTGTTCCATCCATTATTTTGAATCTTTTATCAATCTCTGCGAGTTTTAAATATCCCTTTCGCACTCTCTCATAAAAACCGGAATCGGAAATTTCAATCCTGTCAAGTTCGTTATTGTTTCTTTTTCTTTCATCTGCAACTTTTACAGATATATCTATAATAAAAGTTAAATCCGGTATTGTTTGGCCAATTGCAAGGCTATTTATATGATTTACTGTAGCAATGTCAATTCCTCTGCCAAATCCCTGATATGCAGTTGTTGAATCATGAAAACGATCGGAAATTACATAGATTCCTTCATTCAGGTAAGGTCTAATTTTTTCTCTAACTAATTGCGCTCTGCTTGCGGAGAAAAGAAAAATTTCTGTCTCCATAAACATATGGTAATGTTTTTTATCAAGCAGAACTTCCCTGACCTTCTCAGATATTTCAGTTCCACCAGGTTCTCTTATAATTTCTACAAGTTTCTTCTTGCCAATTAGATAATTTTTAAGTAGTTCAACTTGTGTGGATTTTCCACAAAAGTCTATTCCTTCAAAAGTAATGAACATAGTTTGATTTTAATTATATTTTTTAATGATGTACCGAAGTCTTTCAGGTTTAATATATATCAAGGAAGTATTCGCAGGGATTTCAATATTTGGAGTTACGCTTCCAAGAGTATCCAAAACAACATCTCTGTAATAAATGTATGCCTTGAAATTATTTTCGTTTAGTTTTCCAAGAATATTGATTCCACCATGAATCCCGATTGAAACACGATTAGGCAATAAGACAACCTCCCTATCACCTGGAATATCAATTATTGTAACCGGCAGGTTATCAAAATTTTTATCAACAATTTTCTGAACATCAAGATTAATTGTTACCTCACTTATATCAGTCGTAATTCCACGGATATTTTTAACTTTTGCCATCTCAAATTTTCTGGAATCCAATTTGCTGATTTCCGTTCGTTCTGTTTGTATAAAATTTAAATCCCGAAGAACACTCATCGGCCCGACAATTTGGGTTGAATCGGGACTTAGTAAAATTTCAGAAGCAAGTCCATATCCTTGCTTAAAGTCAAGATCAAGATCAGGTAAGATTCTTACTTTTTTTTCCGTAACCTTTTCAATATAGATTGATAACGTATCAGGGATAATTTTAAGCACTTCCATGTCGGAAGCAAGCCACTGATTATCTGTAAGGGAGTTATATAGATTGATATATTTCTTTCCGGTATCACTGCCTGCAGAGACAAAATATTCTTGCTCAGAACTAAGGTTTAATGAAATTAATTTCCAGCCGTTTCCCCTGATCTTAGCAGAAATCTTTTCGGGTAGTTGAGACCCACTTGAATAGTTTGGAGGAAAGTTTATGATTCTTACAGGAATATCAATCGTTATATAGTAATCCTTTGAAAGTGAAATTGATCCCCAAATAATGAATGAAAAAAAGAGTGAAATAATAACTATGTGGATATTCTTCTTCACAATGCAAATATAAATTAAAATAAAATAAAAAAACTCCACACCGTGTGGAGTTATATATCAACTTAAAAAGGAGAAATTATTTTCAGATCAGGTTTTTAAAATAATCCAGTAAAACATTCCTGTTAGCCATAGATATTTGTCTTCCCTGTATTGGAAATCCTTCTGTATCACGTGCAAGCCTTCTTAATTGGTGAACATTCAATATCTCAATTTCTTCTATCTTAAGATTGCCTTTTATTACAGATACAGTTTTTGGTTCCTTCTTTTCAATTTCTTTTTTAGTCCCAAGAGCTTCTTTTCTAAGGCGTGAAATAGTATCGCTTGAATTCAGAGATTCTTTCCTCTTCTCAGCAGGTTTTATTTCTTTTTTAGGTTTTTCCTCAGTTGATATAAAATATTTCTTCTCATCCTTACCAACCGGAATTGGTATTTCTTTTTTTCTGTTACTATCGTCTTCAATTTCAGGAATTAAACTTGTCATCTGAAGGTCAGGTTGAGGAATGACATGCGTTGAAACTAAAACTCCTACCCTGCTGGCTGCAGCAGCTCCGGCATCAACAGCCGATCTGACAGCAGCAGTTTCACCAACAACTTTTATCGTAATTAACGCGGGATCTGTTCTTTCTTTGCCAACAAGAACTACATTAGCAGCTTTAACCATTGCATCTGCAGCTTCAATTGCGGCAACAAGACCCCGGGTTTCAACTAACCCAAGTGCCTTTGGCATAAATTATTTTCTTTTTGGTAGTAAAGCTTCAACCTCGGAATGTGGACGAGGTATAACATGAACAGAAACGAGTTCTCCAACTCTCTGAGCTGCAGCGCCGCCTGCATCGGTTGCAGCTTTAACTGCTCCCACATCTCCTCTTACCATAACAGTTACGTAACCTCCCCCAATCGTCTCTTTACCAAGCAGTTCAACTTTAGCTGCTTTAACCATCGCATCTGCAGCTTCAATTGCCCCGACTAAACCTTTAGTTTCTATCATTCCTAGTGCGTCAAGTGACATATAATGCTCCCAAGTGAATTTTAAGTTACCCGAAAATATATTTTAAGTCTTTAATAGTCAATTAGAATTGCAAAATAAAATCAGTAATATAAGACAACATTTATTTCTTTCAGTAACATATTCTCTACAATATCTCAAGCATTCGTTTGATTGGTAGGAGAGCCCTTATTGCAATTTGTTCCGGCACTTTCACTTCATACTGCTCATACAAAAGAGAATAATATAACTTCTCAAGGGTTATCATCTTCATATATTCGCAGACTGATTTTTCACTTACCGGGTAAAAAGATTTTTCAGGAGATATTTTTTTCATCCTGTGAAGAATTCCTGTTTCAGTTGCAACTACAAATTTATTGCTTTGTGATTTTTCAGCATATCGCAGCATACCTTCTGTAGAAAAAATTTTCATTTTATCACCATTAGGTTCAGTTTGTGAACGAACAAGACAGGATGTTGAACACCCG
>CAZECH010000007.1:0-1103 GCA_964510675.1 uncultured Ignavibacteriaceae bacterium | reverse complement strand
CTCAGGATGAATTAAAAATTCTGCATCGGGATATTTTTCCTGTATATCTGAAAACTCTATGTTACCTATTTTTTCATGAACATGACAGGCCCCATCCCAGATTATCATCTTCCTTCCCGTTACAAGTTCTATATAACGACCAAGATATTTATCCGGTAAGAATAGAATTTCTTTATCTATTGGAATAACCTGAACCACTTTAACTGCATTTGAAGAAGTTACACAATAATCACTTTCAGCTTTAATTTCTGCGGATGTGTTTACATACGAAACAACAATGGCTCCAGGATGTTGTTCCTTCCATTTTTTTAACTGCTCAACTGTAATACTTGAAGCCAATGAACAACCAGCCTGTAGATCAGGAATAATGACCTTTTTCTGAGGCGATATTATCGAAGCAGTTTCAGCCATAAAATGAACTCCGCAAAAGACTATCATATCAGCTGGAGTTTTTCCTGCTTCAATAGATAATCCCAGTGAATCACCAACAAAATCAGCAATATCCTGAACCTCCGGTACCTGATAGTTATGTGCTAAAATAACTGCATTCTTTTTTTCTTTTAATGTTTTTATTTCTTCTGCTAAAAAATCTTTTGTCATCTCTTTTCCTTTTTTTAATCAATTATCTTCATCGAAATATCTAAAGCTTCAACAGAATGAGTAAGTTCACCGACAGAAATAAAATCAACTCCTGTTTCAGCCACCTCTCTTATATTCTTTAATGAAATATTTCCTGATGCTTCTGTCAATACTTTCCCTTTACAGAGTTCGACAGCTTTTTTCATATCCTCCACTTTCATATTGTCCAACATAATTATATCTACACCCGCTTCAAGTGCTTCTTCAACTTCTTTTAATGATGAGGTTTCCACTTCAATTTTGAAAGTTCCTTTTAAATTTCTTTTTATAGTTGAAACAGCCATCGCAATACTACCTGCTAATTTAATATGATTATCTTTAATCAACACCATATCAAACAATCCTATCCTATGGTTTTCTCCTCCACCTATTTTTACAGCATACTTATCTAGTAATCTATGTCCCGGCGCTGTTTTCCTGGTATCAAGAATTTTTGTGTGCAGACCCTCAAGCTGCTTTTTAAA